>JBDUEG010000087.1:0-11091 GCA_040002575.1 Ginsengibacter sp. | reverse complement strand
GGGCAAGCTCCGGTAAGCGCCCATCCAAAACCAAAAAGTAATCCGCCATAAACCTGGCCTTTGCTGAATCTCTTTTGATGCAGTTCAATCTTTTCTCCTCTTAGTGTTTTTATGTTGAACCTCTTTATTAATTGCACAGAAATAATTCCAACTATAACCGCTGAACCTAGAACACCATACATGTGAAAACTTTGTAAGCGAAACATTTCCTGGATCCGAAACCATGAAATGACTTCTGACTTAACTAAGATAATTCCAAATAAAATTCCCACGAATAAGTATTTTAAATAAGACCACACAGGTTCTTTTTCCTTTTGTTCTTCAGCATAAATTGTATCTAAAGAACGCACTTCAAAATCTGTATTAGTTTCTTTTGTTCTTAAAGTTGTTATATCATTCATACATTAAAGCATTAAAATAAATGGGAGAATAAGATTGGCCATTATAAAACCTCCGACCATAAAACATATAGTGGCAATTAATGAAGGGAGTTGTAAATTAGAAAGTCCCATGATCGAATGGCCGGAAGTACAGCCACCAGCATATCTTGTACCAAAGCCTACCAAAAAACCTCCGCCAACTATTAGTATAAAACCTTTCAGCGTGAACAACTGCTGAAAGTTAAAAAGCTGTTTAGGTAATTGCGAATGATAATCAGTAATGCCGTAGGTTGACAGCTCACTTACTAGTTTTGGATTTACCTGAACAGGCTGGCCATTCATTAGTAAAGTTGCCGCAATAAAACCTCCTATTAATATACCGCTAACTAAAACTATATTCCATATCTCTTTTTTCCAATCGTAACTAAAATAAGGGATTTTTGAAGGGAGGCATGCAGCACATATATGCCGCAAAGATGAGGATATGCCAAAAGTTTTATTCCCAATAATTAATAATAAAGGAACCATCAAGCCAATTAGCGGACCAGCCACATACCATGGCCAGGGTTGTTTTAATATTTCTAACATCGTATTCTTTTAAATTTTATTTGTTGAAAAAGATTTCCTTTATCAATATAAAAATACCCATTACCAGCACGAACCACCCAAAACCTTTTTTCAACTTTTCCCCTTTTACTTTTTTATTTAATAAGCCTCCAATGATAATGCCTGTAATTGCTATTAAGGTAATTGTAGTCAGAAAAATCCAATCAATAGCAAAGTGGCCCAGATCCCCTGTGAAGCCAATCAAAGAGTTGAGTGCAATAATTAATAAGGATGTGCCTACAGCTTCTTTCATGGGTAAGCCTACGAATATTACTAAGGTTGGTATTAACAAAAATCCACCACCTGCTCCTAAAATACCGGTTGCCAAACCTACTGCCACGCCATAGGAAAGAAGTATAACAAGATTGACATCTCCATTCGTTTTTTCTTTTGTTATGTGACTACCGTTTCTTATCATAGCGTTTGCCGCCATTATCATTAATGCAGCAAACAAAATCATAGTAATGAAAGAATGAGTAACTGTAAAGCCACTTATTGTAAATAGCTTTTCAGGAATTAGCGGTATTAAAAATTTTCTTGTAATGAACACTGTAGTTATAGAAGATAGACCAAACAACAATGCCACCTTAACTCTTACCAAATTTTTACGATAGTTATCTATAGCGCCTATTAAACTTGTTGAGCCCACTATAAACAATGAATAGGAAGTAGAGAGTACAGGATTAATACTAAACAGGTATACAAGTACAGGCACGGTGAGTATAGAACCACCACCACCGATTAAACCTAAGGAAATGCCAATAAATAGAGAAGCGATGTAACCTGCTATTTGCATGAATGTAAAAGTGAGGGAATTTATTTATAGGTACCGTGATATAAGTCACACAAGTACCAGGAAAAAAGTTGCTTTCAAATTTCTTAACTCCCCTTTAGGGATGAGGGCTTTTAATCCATTCAATAGAATTTCTATGAATGACAACCCAATTCTTGGCTTCCATTTTTTTGAGTAAGCGGCTAATTACTTCACGGGATGAGTTGAGGTCGTTGGCAATATCCTGGTGGGTCATCTTTAAATTTGCTCCTAACTTCTTTACCTGTTTTTCTAGATAGTCCTCCAAACGTTCATCCATATTAGAGAAAGCAATCGCATCAATTGTTTTCAGCAGCTCTTCAAAACGATTGCGGTAAGATGTAATTACGAACTGATACCAGCTTTTGTATTTGCTCATCCACAGGTCCATAAATTCTAACGGAATGGCTAAAACTGTAGCATCGGTAAGGGCTTTTGCCAATATTTCACTTGTTTCGTGCTTTGCTGCACATACCATAGAAAGAGAACAAGCCTGCCCTGCATCAAGATGATAAATAAAAAATTCTTTGCCTTCATCATCCTCCCTGTACAATTTGATAATACCATCTATAATCAGCATTGTTGACCGAATGGTTTGCCCTACTTTTAAAAGTGTTTCGCCTGCTTTCACTTCTTTAATAGCACCATGCTTTAGTATTTCGTTATGTAATCCTTCTTCAAGGTTAGGGAAAAGTATTTTTATCTTGGTTATGTCCACGAGTTAATTGTTTCTTGATTTCCGGTTCCATTTTTTTTTAGTTTTACCACATAAGCAAAGCTTTTTTTTATAATACTGCATTAGACATTCATAAGCTCTAAACAAATTCATTCTGCAGATTGCCTGTAAAAATGTATACTTCTTTCAAGACTTATCTAAATACGTTGTCTGCAATATCGAAGTATCAAAACCTGCCTCCTGAAAAGTAAATAATTGGGTAAGAAAATAACTACTTTCGATCTTTGCCTTAAGCCAAATAATTACTCAAATTAAAAGCAAAAAAAAATATGAATTTTAAAAAATTGCTCAATGGCGTCTTCATTGCAACCATAGTTTTATTTCATTCAGATACGAAGGCTCAATTAAATTCAAACATTATCGTTTCAGTAAATAAACCGGTTGCTGCTGTACAGCCAACAATGTGGGGAATCTTTTTTGAAGACATAAATTTTGGAGCTGATGGTGGCATATATGCCGAGCTTGTTAAGAATCGTTCGTTCGAGTTTTCAATGCCATTAATGGGATGGACAATTAGCCAAAGTAATTTTATTGAAGGAAGCATTCTTGTGCTTAACAGGAAAGAAGTAGATCCTGCAAATCCCCGCTTTTTACGCATTGCTAAAAAAACCATAAGTGATACTCTTAGCCTCACCAATGAAGGGTTTCGTGGGATGGGTATTAAAAAAGGGTTGCAGTATCACTTCTCAGTTTTATGCAGGCAACAAACTCCCGGATTAAAAATCCACGTCGGACTTTTAGATCCTCAAAATAACATCATTGGAAGCGCAATACTTTCCCCCTCAGGCACCACCGATGAATGGAAAAAAGACACCGTAAGTTTAGCCGCAACCGATACTACATCGAAGGGGAAATTGACTTTATGGTTTGAAGGAACCGGCGTAATTGATCTTGATATGATTTCATTATTTCCTCCTGATACATGGAAGAACAGGCCAGGTGGAATGCGTGCGGATATGATACAATTGCTTGCTGATATGAAGCCCGGATTTATTCGTTTCCCAGGTGGATGCATAGTCGAAGGCCGTGATCTCGCAGGGAGGTATCAATGGAAAAAAACTCTGGGGAGCGTTGATCAGCGTCAATTGATTATAAACCGGTGGAATACTGAATTTGCAAATCGTCCGGCACCTGATTACTTTCAAACATTTGGCCTGGGCTTCTTTGAATACTTTCAGCTTGCTGAGGACATTGGCGCAGAGCCATTGCCAATACTAAATTGCGGTATGGCTTGCCAGTTTAATACAGCGGAAGTCGTAGCGCTGAACGAACTTGATCCGTATGTGCAGGATGCTTTGGACCTTATTGAATTTGCCAATGGAGATGTGAACACTACCTGGGGAAAGGTCAGGGCATCTCTTGGCCATGCCAAGCCATTCAATCTAAAAATGATGGGTATTGGAAATGAAAATTGGGGGCCTCAATACATAGAGCGTTTAAAGATTTTTTCCAAGGCCATTAAAGCAAAATATCCGGATTTCAAACTGGTCAACAGCTCGGGTACAGATCCAAATGGCGACCGGTTTGATTATTTAAATACTGAACTAAGAAGCATGAATGCTGATCTTATTGACGAACATTATTATCGCAAACCTGAATGGTTCCTGGCAAATGCAGCCCGGTATGATAGCTATCCACGAAACGGGTCAAAGATTTTCGCCGGCGAATATGCAGCACAAAGCGACCATACAGTAAGTGTAAATAATAAAAACAATATGCGCACTGCTATTGCAGAAGCAGCTTTCATGACGGGCCTTGAGCGTAATGCGGAAGTAGTAAATATGGCTTCTTATGCGCCCTTGTTTGCACATGATGAAGCCTGGCAATGGACTCCCGATCTTATATGGGTTAATAATGTACAATCGTATGGAACGCCCAATTATTATGTTCAAAAATTGTATTCAATAAATAAAGGCACAGAAGTAGTTCCGGCTTTAATAAATGGCAAGGCTATAACGGGGCAGGATAGCCTGTATGTATCTGCTGTGATCGACAAGAAGACTAATGATGTTATCATAAAGGTGGTTAACGCATCAGATCAAAGTCAAAACAGGATTATCGCACTCGAAGGAATTAAAAAATCCGCGTTGCGGGGGTTGGTTACCACTTTGCAGAACGATGATCTTAATAGCGTAAACTCCTTTGCTGCACCTCAAACTAACGTACCCCAAGAATCTTCTATAGCTATAAAAGGAGATAAAATAAATTTCACTTCGAAGCCAAATTCCTTTTCTGTTATCAGGATTAAAATGTAAGACGTCAGCCATTCGGAGCCTTAAATGAAGGGTCGTTATACATTGACTTATTATATAGATAATACTTTCCGTCTTTATAATTTTTCCAATAGCGATGGCCTAATACATCATAGTATAATCTGCCATCAACACTTTTGTGAGCCGCGTTGTCATCTACGGTGATCACTTTTGCAACAGCAACTTTTGGCTTGCGTTTTATTGTTGGTTTCGCTACTGCGGCTGAATCAGGTCTTATGTTACCGGTTGAAACAGCATTGTCAATTGCCGGTGTTCTTGCAGGGTAATTTTTTTTGTGACAACTGTTTAATGATAAGCCAATAAAGAACACGGCAATAAACAGCTTTATCTTATCCATTATTTTATTTTCCCGATATCCTTTCAAGAACTTTACCAAAAATTGTTAAACCGAAATGATAAACCATACTATATTAAATGTTCTCCGTGTTATAACAAAAAAAAATTCGTGAAGAGCATTGCGAAAAATACAAACAGTTGCAGATTAAATAATTTATTGTCGTAAATAAATGCAACTTCAATAGGGAAAATACCAGCAGCCATTTTAGTTGCATACCAATTGCGGTTTTCTATTACAGCAATAAATAATCCTTCATCATTACCAATTGCCCTGAAGTGCTTAAGCGCAGGCTGTTTAATGAAGTAGCCAAGTTCATATTTATTTAAAAGACTATTTACATCTTTATCGAAACTTTCTTCCGGAAACACCAGGCCAATTTCACTAATGTTTCGCAATTGTTTAGAGGAGAAAACTTCAGTTGAAATATCATTCAAATCAAACCTTGCTATAAGCTCAAGAATGTTTCCTGCAGGGTCCAGGAAGTATACAGACTTAGCATTCCAATTCACAAAGTCAGCCACGTTACTTTTATAATCTTCAAGCCATAACAATGGTACTCTGCCTTGAATCCACTGAATGGCTTCATCAAATTTACCAGGTGGTATATTGAAAGCATAATGGTAAAAGGGATTCGAGTTATCATCAGCTTCCCTAAAGATTAAAGTCGATTGGCCGATACCAATGGATAGAGTATCATCTTCCAAATAGACCACAGGCAATTCCATTACCTGTTTATAAAAGGTGTATAAGGCTGAAAGATGTTTTGTATGTAGTCTTATCTCTTTTAGGAGCATTTGTAATAATAAAAATGTTTACGCATGAATTTTAAAACATCTCTTTCATTAATCATCAATTTACCAACCGGTGAATTTTTTAAAATATAGTAAACTTGCGTCATTAAAGTTCTGAATATTATTAGCGAATAATTATTAAACTTTTTTCATAATCCGGCTGCAAAGAATGTGTATATTGCCCATGATTTTTCTGACTGATTAAGGAAGAACAAAACTACACACTTGCCGCTTGAGCAAGCCTTATTATTGTATATGATTTTCAAAAAATTAAAATATCAACACTAAATGGGAGACCACTTACAAATTAAAAAGAAACCGAAACAGTATGACGCGATTATCGTAGGCTCCGGGGCAGGCGGTGGAATGGCGGCACATGTACTTGCCCATGCAGGATTAAAAGTTTGTGTTTTGGAGGCAGGTCCCGACTTCGATCCTGCCAAAGATTCAGCACAATTAAAAAATCCATGGGAGTCTCCGCGCCGTGGCGCAAGTACGAAGTTCAGGCCCTTTGGCGACTTCGATGGTTGCTATTGGGGTTGGGAAATTGATGGCGAACCTTACACCCATGTTGAAGGAACCAAATGGGAATGGTGGCGTGCAAGAATGGTTGGCGGCAGAACCAATCACTGGGGAAGAATATCGCTACGGTTTGGCCCAAAGGATTTTAAAAGAAGAAGTATTGACGGCCTGGGTGCTGACTGGCCGATAGGTTATGAAGACATAAAACCTTATTATGATAAAATAGACAGTTTGATTGGTGTCTTTGGCAGTAATGAAGGCTTGCCTAATGATCCCGATGGAATATTTCTTCCTCCACCAAAACCAAGGCTGCACGAATTGTTTATAAAGAAGGGGGCTACAAGTGTAGGCGTACCTGTTATACCTTCAAGGCTTTCCATTCTTACCAAACAGATAAATAAAGAAAGGGGTTCATGTTTCTATTGCGCACAATGCGGCCGCAGTTGTAAAGTTTATGCTGATTTCTCATCGTCATCGGTTTTGATAAAGCCGGCACTTGCTACAGGCAACGTTGACCTTGTAACCAATGCTATGGCACGGGAAGTGCTTACTAATAAAGATGGCCTTGCTACCGGCGTATCTTATGTAAGTAAAGAGGACATGCAGGAATACCAGGTGGAAGGAAAAGTGGTGATACTTGCTGCAAGTGCATGTGAAAGCGCCAGGCTTCTTTTAAATTCCAAGTCCCCCAGGCATTCTAACGGGCTCGCAAATTCGAGCGGTGTTGTCGGTAAATACCTTCATGATTCTACCGGTGCTTCTATGGGCGGTGTGTTGCCGCAACTGTTTGGAAGAAAGAGGTACAATGAAGATGGTGTGGGCGGTATGCACGTCTATACTCCGTGGTGGCTCGATAACAAAAAACTTGATTTTCCCCGCGGTTATCATATTGAATATGGAGGCGGCATGAACCAGCCAAGCTACGGCACAGGCTTTGGCATTGAAAAGCAAAATGGCAATTTTCAGATGAATGGAAAAACGAAAGTACCCGGAGGCTACGGCGCTTCGTTAAAAGAAGATTACCGTTATTTCTATGGTGCCGGGGTAAACTTAGCAGGCCGTGGAGAAGGTATTGCTTTGGAATCAAATTATTGCGAAATCGATCCACATGTGGTAGATAAGTATGGCATCCCTGTATTACGTTTCAACACAAAAAACAGCAGCTACGAAATCAACCAGGCTAAGCATATGAAGGAAACTTTTAAAGAGATTTTGCATGCTATGGGTGCTATAATTACTTATGGTGATGATGGCCCTGAAGATAATTACGGCCTTGCAAATCCTGGAAATATTATTCATGAGGCAGGTACAGTTCGTATGGGCAGCGATCCTAAAAGTTCTCCGTTAAATAGCTGGAGCCAGGCACACGACTGTAAAAATTTGTATTGTGTAGATGGTGGCCAGTTTACTTCCCAGGCAGATAAAAATATTACCTGGACTATACTTGCCCTTTCTATGCGGGCTTCAGAGCATATTGTTGACGAATTGAAAAAACAAAATCTTTAATTAACGATTGCGAAAGCAATAACTTTTAAATATAATTTTTATGGACAGACGTAAATCCATCAAAGCTTTACTTATAGGCACAGCCTCTACCGGTGTGCTTCTTGATGCATGCAAAAACACCGATAAGCAGGAACCAAAAACTGCTAAAGCGGTTGCTAAAGATGACCATTCAGAACATTCAGATAGAACGGAGGAAGAAAAAAAACTTAATAAAAAACTCAATGACGAAACGTTTTTTACATCAGAAGAGATGACTACCATCACGATACTCGCTGATATCATTATTCCGAAAGATGATAAAAGCGGAAGTGCGTCCGATGCGAAGGTCGCGGACTTTATAGAGTTTATTGTAAAAGACCAGCCAGGCTACCAAACACCTATGCGTGGCGGGTTACGTTGGGTGGATATGCAATCCCTTAAACGGTTTGATAAATCTTTTGCTGATATTTCAGAGAAGCAGCGTATAGAAATTGTTGATGACATTGCTTATCCCGGCAAAGCTAAACCAGATATGGCGCAGGGAGTTTCTTTCTTCAATACGATGCGCAACTTAACAGCAACAGGTTTCTTTACATCTGAAATTGGTGTGAAGGATATTGGCTATATGGGTAACACTCCAAACCAATGGAATGGTGTGCCCGCTGATGTTTTAAAACAATACGGCCTCGCTTACTCGGAAAAAGAATTGAAGGAATGTGTTTAATTTTTAATAGAGTATAACAGTAGTCTGCCTGAAATCATTTAAGAAAAATCTTTGTGAGGTAGACATCACTTTTAATTTTTCTTAACACATATATCTCATTTTTTCCTTTAGCCGAAAAATACGAACCGGGTAAAATTGCATCAATACCTGAATTTTCACCTTTATCAATTAATATTTTTCTTACCACCTTTCCGCCATCAAGTGTTGTATAAATTACTGCTGTTTCATCAATTTTTGAAGAGTTCACTTTTTTCATCTTGTCCGGATCCCGCTGTAAATTACCCGGCAGTTCATTGTATATAAAAAAACTTTCATCATCATTTTTTAAAATGGCGAAACCGGTGAATTTATAATTTAAGGTGTTAGTATGCTGTTGCTTTTGTATGTTGTGAATTTCAGTTACCACATTATTACTGTCAAGGTCTACCGTTATAATATTTCCAATATCATACTCTTTTCCCACTTGTATCGCATACATGCTTGTGGTTGTAATAAGCCTGCTTTCAAACACAATCCTGGTAAGATTATTATTCATTTGAAGCACAGCTACGGGAATGCAGGAAGACATTGAGACGTTATTTTCATCATTACTATCTCGTGTTTGCGCTCTGAACGGGATTACGTTTTCCTTAATTAAGGCATGCGTTTTTGCATCTATCTGAACAAGATAAAGCCCTTCAGCATTTACTGACAATGGCTTAAGTGTATAAGGTGAAAAAAAGTTAATGCGGCCTTTGCTATCGGTATATGAACGGAAAAAATTTGACAGGAAAATTTTGTCTGCAGACGGCTGCTGTAATCCTATTATTTGTGCCTGGTCCGATTGGGGTGAATAAATTTTTATACTCCAGTTTACCTTCCTGTTTCCCAACTTGCTTCTTGTAAGATGATATAAATTGCAGTCGTCATCAATTGATGAATGAACCGTGTACCCGGAATTGTTATAAAGAAAATATTGAGAATTTTTCTTATTTCCTGAATAATCAAAGTGGTCGATATTTATGTAAGAAGTATCCTTTATAGTTTTATATCCAAAAGAAAGAAACTCATTAAATTTTTTTCTGTTGATTACGGAAAAGCTTTCTGCTTTTCTTTGATTGTTACCTCCTGAGCTATCAATTAATCTGGCTCCTCCAATTTGTGAACCTGCTTCGTTAAAGGTGACCATTTCAAGCTTTTCAGCTAATTCAGTTTTATCAAAATACGAATAGCAAATTTGAAATGTATCCTTGCGGATAAAGAGATATTCGAGGTCGTATTGCAAATTGGATTTTGGGGGTAATGGAATTTTAATACTCGACACTCTTTTTAAACCCTGCTTTTCATAAACATCTAAAAAATAATCCGGCTCCCGATACCGGAATGCATAGAGATTCAGGCTGTCCTGGTCTATAAGACGGATCGGCGTTTTATCGAAATCTTCAATCTTTTCTCCTGTATAAAATTGCATTGTTTGCGCGGGACATTCTATTGCAAAAGCCGCATACAACGATAGAAAAAATACATACTTCATATAGCGTAAATCAATTTATGGAAGCATCACCTTATGTTGCCTCATTTTGCAATTAAAGATAAAGAGTTTATCAATGTTCCTAAAAGTAGCATCGCTTTCTTGCAATTAAGAATGGGTTATACAATTAAGCTTTACGATTTTATAACCAAGTTTTATTTAATGTTCCTGCTTAACTTGCGGCCATGAATACAAGCTCAAAACTCTGGGAAAGTAACGTGCTTATTCGATTTCCTGATTGTGATCCTTTCAATCATTTGAACAATGCCCGCTATATTGACTATTTTATAAATGCCCGCGAAGACCACATTATTGCAAATATGAATTTCAACATTTATAATTTTGCCGCTCAAAATGGATTGGGTTGGGTGGTGAGTAAAAATCAAATCGTTTATCTCAAGCCAGCCTTTCTTATGGAGAAAGTTGTGATAGATTCTGCCTTGTTAAGATTAGGAGAAACAGATATCCTGGTAGAAATGAAAATGTGGAATGAAGGGAAGGATAAACTCAAGTCTGTTTTATGGAGCAATTTTGTGCATATAAATATGCGGACTCAAAAGCCGGAAAGGCACTCTGAGGATCTAATTAAAATTTTTAAGCCATTTGAGAATTCCATGGCATCAGATATAAGTTTTGATGAACGCGTGAACGAGTTAAGAAGTATGTAATTCTTACAATTACTTATTTGTCTCTTCTTCCTGGCAGATGTCCCCCACCCGACATTCCACGATTATAATTATTTAGGTAATGAGTTGGAATCTTAAATCCACTTCTCCTCTCCGTGTCTTTACTCCTGGCTTTCGTAATGGCAGGACCTGCTGCAAAGAGCCGTATTAAGTAATTGTATATCCATGATCTCCTCCGAAAATATAAAACTTCACTGAACTATGTTTATAATCTACCTGGTTATCAGCTA
>JBDUEG010000086.1:0-11355 GCA_040002575.1 Ginsengibacter sp. | reverse complement strand
AATCTTCCGATTAATGTGCTCTTGCCGTCATCAACACTTCCGGCAGTTATAAATCGTAGTATATCCATAAGACCCCTGCCCCCTAAAGGGGAACTTAGTTTGTATCAGTATTTAACTTTTGATTTGTCACTGATGATTAAAAAAATGTTTTAAAATTAATTTCCCATATCCCCCTTTAGGGGTTAGGGGTCTTAAAAATACCCACCCTTTTTTCTATCCTCCATAGCTGCTTCCGAAACCCTGTCATCAATTCTTGTTTCGCCGCGTTCGCTTGTTTTTGTTGCAATGATTTCTATGATGATATCATCAATTGCTGTCGCATTGGATTCGACAGCGGCAGTACACGTCATATCGCCAACTGTCCTATATCGTACTTTTCTTTTTGATATTACATCAGTTGGTTCTAATTGCATGTACTCCGAGACAGCAACTAACTGGCCGTCGTATTCGATTACGTCTCTTTCGTGGGCGAAATAGATAGAAGGCAAATCAATTTTTTGAGTCTTTATATAATTCCAGATATCAAGTTCTGTCCAGTTGCTGATTGGAAAAGCACGAACATTTTCTCCTTTATGAATTTTGCCATTGTATGTATTCCAAAGTTCAGGCCTTTGCAATTTTGGATTCCATTGGCCAAACTCATCCCTTACAGAAAATATTCTTTCTTTGGCTCTTGCTTTCTCTTCATCTCTTCTTGCACCACCAATTAAGACGTCAAATTTGAATTCATGTATAATATCAAGAAGGGTATAGGTTTGCAATGCGTTCCGGCTGTTGAATTTCCCCTTGAGCTCCGTAAGATTTTTTTCTTTGATGGTGTCTTCTACCTTTCTTACAATTAACTTTTCTCCAATTTGTTCCACAAGCGAATCCCTGAAATTTAATGCTTCCGGGAAATTATGGCCAGTATCAATATGCACCAGGGGAAAGGGAAATTTACCGGGACGGAAAGCCTTTAATGCAAGATGAACAAGCGTAATGGAATCTTTACCGCCAGAAAATAATAGGGCAGGACGCTCAAACTGGCCTGCTACTTCACGCATGATATGGATGGCTTCAGATTCTAATTGCCCCAGGTAGTCTAAATAATACTTACTCATTCTTTTGAATCTTTTCTTTTGAAATTAATCAACAACATTAACGTGTAATCCGCATTCTTTTTTTGTGCTGTCTTCCCACCACCACCTGCCGGCCCTGAAACTTTCACCCGGCCTGATAGCCCTTGTGCATGGCGCACAACCAATGCTTACAAATCCACGGTCATGCAGCGGATTGTATGGAATGTTGTTATCGTTGATGTATTGCTTTACTTCTGCAGTTGTCCAATGTAAAATGGGGTGATATTTAATTATTTGATTTCCACCATCCCATTCTACCTGTGGCATATCGTTGCGATTTTCAGAATGTTCTGTGCGCAGGCCTGTTATCCATATGGCCTTACCTGCAAGCGCACGTTTCAGGGGCTCAACTTTTCTTATGTAGCAACAATCTTTTCTATTTTCAACTGATTCATAAAAAGAATTAGGCCCTTTTTCTGCAACGAAATTTTGCAATAAAGAATGATCAGGGTAATAGGCAGTTACTTTGGTTTTATAATTTTCATTTGTGGAATTCCATACGGAGTACGTTTCTGGAAAAAGTCTGCCAGTGTCTAATGTAAATATGCTTATAGGAAACTGGTTCTTTAAAATGATATGACTAATGAGCTGGTCCTCATAACTGAAGCTGGTAGAAAAGGTAACCTGCGCAGGGAATTGATTTACGAGTTCAAATAAAACTTCCTCGATACTTAAAGCATTTACCTTTTCCGTTAATGGGAAGATATAGTTTTGTAGAGGTTGCATTTTCAATATTTATCTGCTAATGATTGTTGGAAAATTGAACTTATTAAAATAATTATAGGAATGGATAATCATCCATGAGTTAACAATAACCCATAGGCTGAGAAAAAATATTAATACATTTCATAAGAAAGAAAGATTGATGATGTTGCTAAATTCAATTGTCTACAACAAAGGTAGGGTATTGATCTTTCAAATTATAGTAAATGGAAAAATATTTTTTGATGATGCTTACTCCTGGTTATTGGAGACTGTATTTAAAAGCGACTGAATCGCTGCGCAGTCAAGGCTTCCGCTGATAAATATTTAAATTGACTATTGTATAATTGATCCTTATTTAGAAGTACTTGAAAGCTTTCCAGCGAAAAACTTTATTGAGATAATGATATCCTTACCTGCATACCTGCACGTGTATCAACTGTAGGGGGTGATGAAGAGATGTAAGGATTAACTCTTCGCTGATCAAAATACAGTTTTACATTAATCCGGTTACTGATGTAGTAGTCAACTGTAGGACTTATGGTTATTTCCTTACTTCCATTTGTAGCGAATGCGCTGTTTTGATCGAGTCGGCTATTAGAAGTTACGTTATCTCTTATTTTAAAATCAAGCCTGAAATTTATTTCATTATCGAGCTTTTTTGTATCTGCTTTAGTGAATGGCACTTTGAAAGGAAGCTTTAGTCCGCGCTTGCGAAACCCACCTCCAAAAGTGTACTCAGTAGAGCGAACTTCACTAAGCTGGTAGTCAATAAGACTAAGACTTAACTGGCGTTGCTTGGTATATTCAAATTTCAAAGAAAGCTGGTTAGTAAAGCTCATATCAATACCGACTAACGGAGCAAATTGCTCCTGGATAGTAATATTCGGCACTAAGAAAAATGGAATATAATTGTTTGACACCGTATCTATAAACGATGGATATCCAAACCTTGAAACATCACGATATAATAACGCAGAAGTAAAGCTGTTCATTCCGAGGCTTGCGTTATACGCATGTGTAAGAGAAAAATTAGTGAATATTTTATCAAGCCCTTTTACCCGGCTTAATCCATTATAAGTTATACGCCAGTTAGGTTTTGGTAATACACTCCTGAAAGGATTTGATTTTAAATTCGGATTACTTTGTTTCACCAATGAAACCTTTGTAGGATCTTGTCCTGTATAGGCTGCAATGAATGCCGGAACTAAAACATCAACAGAATAACGGCCATAGCCGAGCGCATATCCGTCGTTACCTGTTGGATTACCAGCAAGCTTATTATACGTATTAAGTTCCCCCAATCTCTTTGACAATATCTGCCTGTAATCCTGGAATTTTATAAACGTTGCTGAAACCTGGTTGGGATTGTATTTTTCAAACAAGGTATGAAAGGCGATATAACTTACATTAAAGCCACCGCCGATGTACGGTGTGAGGTGTGCGAAATTATTTCCGGTTCCTGTTGTATCCTTAAATGTTTCTGAATAATTTTTATTGAAAGTCTTATCGATGTTTATATCAATAGTAAGATCACGGATAGGTTCGAGCTGCGCGGATATAGCCAATCGCTGATCGAAATTTTGTACAAACAGATCATTGAAATTCGAATCACGCGTGATGAGCCCCCGTTGTGCGGCCCTGTTAAGCCAAATACTGTCAGGCTGTTTTCCCAAGATAAAATCAAAACCCGGAGCCGTGCTCTTAAAATTTTCTCCAAAGTGCTGTGTACTATCAGTATATCCCGGCAGCCTTGTATTGCTATTTTGAGATAGCGTTGCATTCATCGATTTGATGCTTGTTAGCAATTTTCCAAACACTCTTACAACGCCATTAACTTCTGGCAGTGCATTAGGATCTTTTGGTGGCTTAGGTTGTAGTTTAGGGCTTGGCTTTTTTACACCAGAGGTGTCAGTGTTAGTATTATCATTTTGTGCTTGTTGCTTCGGTTGATCAATTGCTCTTAACCATTTTGATTTATTATAAAGCTTGGTGAAGTCAAGTTGAAAATTCGCTTCTTCCTGCTGTCCATTTTCCAGAAAATTTCCAAGATTTACTGCAAGTCGTGAAGCACCAATCCAGCGATAGTTCGCTGTGTACCTAAGCCGTAATGTTGTCCAGTCAGTTAATGGAAATTTATTGAGAGGCACATTGTATGAAAAATTGATTGACTGGGTAAATAATGTATTTCTTCCGCCATCGAAGAAATTCGTTTTTACTGTATCCTTCTTTGCTTTGGTATCCAATCGCCCAAAGGGTTCATCAATTCTTGCATTGTTCAATGCGGAATAATCAACATTCAATGATCGGGTAAGATCCCACCGGAAAATATAACTTCTGTCGAACGTGAAGTATTTATCATAAGTCTCGGGGATTATATATTTGTCTTCGCCAATACTTCTCGGCTTGATTACTCCAAACTGCCTGAAGACATCGGCTTTAAATGTTAGCTGCGATGGAATAGGATTAAAATTAAAGTCTTTAATAAGATCAAACCAATGCGTTTTTTTCTTTTTAAATAGTTTTTTAAAGGGCTCAAAAAATTTCGGCTGTGGGGCATAGTTATATCCCACGCCGCCGCGTTGTTTGGTAACATCATTATATTCTATAAGTGGATTGTGCGCCGTTGTTTTAGTAAAAGAATAGCTTAAATCAAGATTTTCAACATCCCATGGCATCGGCTTTTTACTATTGGTTCTGTTCTTATGAACATTAGTAAAGCTTACTGTCTTTGTAGAGGCAAAATCAACTGCCTGGTTTCTTATAGAATCCCGCTGCCTTGACGGTGCAGTTTTAATTTTTTGCTTTAAATTAAGATCAAGATCAAAAGGATCATACTCGGGCGTGCTGATCGATTGTGTAATACTCGCATAAAAAGGAATTGAAAGTGCAGCATTTTTAGGCAGAAGTTTACCAAGTTCAAGGTTTGCTGCTGCATCAAATTGAAAAAAGTAATCCCTGAATCGTTCATTAACTCTTTGCTCTAATGTACCGAAGCCAGTAGTGTGTGTATTTGCGGAAACTGATATTGTTCCCAGGTCAGCGAGATTGGCATCAATGCGTGCAAGGCCTGCCCAGCCTCCTTTTTCATCAAGAGACGACAGTCTGAGCTCGTTAAACCAAAGTTCGCCACATGCACCCTCAACCTTTTCATTTCTAACGCCCATTAATATTCCTTTTATTTCACCCAGGTTAGGGTTTCCCATAATAGAATAAGTCTGACCGTTATCCTGCAATTGTGAGTATAAAACATTTACGGGTGAACTTGATAGATTCCTGTCAGTCTTGATTTTGGTAAGCACCTGGAGCGAAAGGTCAAGATTGTTCGCCATACGCCATAACGTATCGTTGTATTCATCACTGTTCGGGTCAAGGCCTGAATTAAGCGGTGTAAGTTTTAAAGGTATTCTTACTTCATAGTAGTTAGATACGAAGTCGCTTCCTATTCTTACAGTGGCAAATAAGTCATTATCATTTAGCGGAGTATTTGGCGCTTTTTCAGCATGAATGTACATTTCAAGTTTTTTGAACTGCCTTAAATCCCTATTGGCAAATGTTTGGAAAACTGCTTTACCATCATTGCGGGACAGGTCACAGAATTTCAGCGTCAGAGCTTGTTCATTTTGTAAAAGATTCACTCCGTTATTACTTAACGTCTGTACTCTTTCAATTTCTCTTGGGGTACGGTAAGGAAGCGGTGTCCGCTTGTCATTCTCTTCAATGTTTACAGCACCTACGTTGAAATCGGTGGTAATCTCAGGGCTATAGTTACCTGTTGTATCGAGCTTAAATTGAAATTTTCTCCAGGTATTTCTTACGAGGTCAAGCTTGCCAAAACGCACAACAACGCTATCACTAAAGTCGGTTAAAAACATTCTTATAAAACGAATGGATTTGAAATCAGGAATATTGCCGATTTTTTTATTGTAAGAATTTATAGGAATTCTTAACTGGTACCATGTTTCAGGTCTTGTGTTGCCGTCCACCAATTTTACAGTAACCAATTTCTTATCAACAATAAAATTCTGCCCAATGGTCATTGCCGGATCTGTGGAAGGCTTAAGATCTACTATGTATTGAAAATATTCTTCCGTTTCATTCAATGTATTGTCACGGTTCACATCTTCCTGGTCAGGGTACAATGTGGCTGCCGATGAAAATTGCGCATTGTTATCGGCTATCGGAGAGTTTCCCTGTGGATTATTGAATCGTTTATAGCGGGCTAAAATATCTGCATTTTGAGCATCAAGATTATCTCCGCGGTAATATTGATAATCATCTGAGGAAGGATCTGAAATGGCATCCAGGTAAGCTCTTGAAGTTGCGCCAAAATTTGCTGCTAGTATATTCAGGTAATCAGCCCTTCTTCTCGTTACTTCGGCGCTGTCAGATAATCCATCGAAGCCTACATCCTGGAAAGGCCTGTCGTTAGGGTCGTTACTAAATGCATTGGTAACTTGTATTGGATTGCGTGGTACATTTCCCCAGACGGATGTATCAACTTGTGATGGTGCATTGGGCGTGGGAAGTCCGTTCTCATAGAATCTTCTCGAGTCCTTTAGCACATCTTCAGAAATATTTCCAAGATTAAGATAGAATTTACCACCGGCACTTGTTGGGTTATTTATGAAAGGATCCTGAACCCAGCATTCAATATATTCAACATTCGCTGTCTCGAAATCTGTCTGATCAATATTTCGCATCAGACCACCCCATCGCTGGCGTGGGTTTAATAATTTTCCTAAAGAATTTACACCTGCAGGGCTTGCGTCATAATTATAAGGCCCGCGATCAGTGGGATAATAAGCAAGATCGAATGTTATTAATTGGTTCTGTCCAAAATCAGTAGTTCTTTGAGGAAAGATTTCTGATTGCGAGACTGACCGCACTCTCGGATCTGATAACGCTGTTTTATTCCCTTTCAAAGGATTATTAATATTTTTCGGATCCTGAAGTGTCGGTTCAATTTGATACCACGCTATCTTTGCCCGGTTCTTACCATAGTCGAGATTATTATTCAGGCCAGCTTCAGGAAATAAGGTAACAGTTCCTGTTTCATCAGTTGCTCCAAAAGGCGTAGAAGCTAAAGCCCATGCTATCGGTGGAAAACGCAGGTCTATATCACTTTTACTCCCTTCAAAATTATCTATATAAATTACTCCTTTGCTGCCTTTTCCAATCTGTGGAGAATGGCCGGGTTTTAGAAATGCAACTTCGGCATAACCATTAATTGCAGATGGGGCAGTGGTACTGTAAAAAGGAAGCTTGTTTAACAACTTAGTTAGCCGCGGAACATCCCGTCGGTAGTTTGCATCAAGCCCGTACATAGTATTTTTAATCGGGTCTTCTCCATAATCAACTTTAGTAAAGAAAGGTCTTTCACTAAGCCTGACCATGGTAGCGCCTAATGACAATTGCTCCTTTGCAGTGTTCTTGGCGAGATAATCCAATCGCAAAGCAAGATAGCTTTTGGATTGAAGTCCGAAGGTGGCATTGTTTTCAAAGTTGACCTGCACAGGAATTCCTGCGTTTATAATTGCCTGGTTAATCACTTTGATAGTACCGAGATCATAGTTAATTGTGTAGTCAATATTTTCACTTAGCTGCTGACCTCCTGCAGAAACTTTTACGGAACCGGGAGGAATGTTATAACCAATACTTATATCTGAATTGGAAGATGATTTTGCAGACCCTTTCAACACAAACCTGTTTAGGTTGGGAAATTGCTGGGCGACTGCTTTTATGGAATCATATAATGGATAAAAGAGGCTGTCCTTTGCAATTGTTGTATCGCTAAATATTTTGGGTGCAAGGTCGCGGCCGAAAGGTTGCAACAGCGGAAACATTACCCTGCTATATTGAGGAATCACAGTGTAGCCTTCCACATAATCAAACACTCCATCGGGCTGCGGATCATTTTGATTGTTGAGCCTGTCTAAATTAATCAAAGTTAAAATGGGTGTTCCCTGGTTAAGATTTCCGAAAGGGAGGTATCTTTTTGCGCCAAAGCCGGGTTGTTCGTACAGTACGTTCAAATTAAAATCAGTACGCTCAAGTGTGCCAAAACCCACGCTATACACGTTCTTCATCATTAGCTGCCATATAGGAAGATTGGGCCGTTGCGATGTAGCTTTTAATAACTTTAAGAAAAGCACGTTTTGATTACTTGATACAGAATCGGGCGTAACATCCTGGGAAAATTCTCCTACCTGGAAAACCTTTCCATTATAAGAATATTGATAGGCTACAGCAAGTACTTCATCTGGTTGTAAAGGCTGACTTAGCGAAAGAAAGCCAACCTTGGAGTTATATATATATTGAGATGAATCAAGTTTCCTTGCAAAGGTTTTTTCGAAGTCCTGGACCGGGCTTAGTCCGAGGCTCAAAAGCTGGTTGGTAATCAAGGCCGCATTACGACTTGAAGGATTGCTGGTAACCTGCTGGTATTCTGAGTTGGTAGAATTTGCCGGCAGCGTTCCATTTACAGTAAATGGCCGGAAGGGATTTGCCTCGCCAAGATCCATTAATCCCACGATATCACGTGCCTGTGTAGTCGAACCGTTTTTATTCGTGACCCAAACTTCCAATCGTAAAATTTGTACCGGTGTTGTAACTGCCGGTAAATTGCTCATTACTTTATTGTAATTGTCTTTAAAATATTGCCCTAGCAGGAAGTGCCGGTTTTCTTCATAGTCATCAGCCTTAAACTCAAACTGCTGAGCCGCAGAACCGCCCTGTAAGTTCACTGATTGCCTTTGGGATTTTTGATTCGCAAGTAAGGCCGTTACATACAGCTTACCAAACTGCAATTGCGTTTTTATTCCAAAAAGTGATTGTGCGCCCGGGATGAGGGTGCTGCGTGATGGAAAGGAAACGTTACCTGCTTCGAATCTTTTTAAAATCTCATCATCGGTGCCACTGTAGTCAAGCTTTAGTTGATTGGTGAAATCAAAATTTGCAAGTGTATTATAACTTATAGGAAATTTTAGCTTATCTCCAATATTTGCATTTACATTCAACTGAGCCGCCATATCAAAATCAAATCCACCATTCTTTCGTGCTCTTTCGGGCAACGTAGGATTTTTAATATTTTGCCCCTGGTAACCTGCGGTAATATCTACATTTCCCTGCGGCTGAATGTCAATCTTGCCATTACCAAATAGGCGGTTAAACAGGTTATCGTAAACATTAAGCTTTGGTTTTATCCTGCCACGATTTAATATACTAAGTGTATTAGCTCTCTTTTTAAAATAGTCCGTTTCGGATTTTCTTGCCTGTATTGCAGCAAATTCATCGAAGGTGTATGAGGTTGGCGTTCTGTAATAACGATTGCCTATCTTCTCAAAAACAATATATCTTTTGGTTGCCGGGTCGTAAGCAATTGAATCGCTTATGTTAGAAGGAGGATTGAAATCGAATGTGCTGCGGGAGCTAGAGAAGAAGTCACCGCGACGATCATGAATGGGATAGTGTAGTGTATCAGTTGTGCTGTTGAAAGCCGGTGTGCTATCTAAAGTTGTTGAATCCTGCGCTGAAGCTTTGTCGCATAATATCACGGAAAATGCCATGGAAAGAAAGCACATCAGTAACCACCCAAAGAAATTTGGAGCCAATTTTCTGTTCAGCAACATCCGACAAATAATTAAGGTAGATTTCTCTCAAATAGCTTTTAGGGCTTTTTTTATTAACTCCTCCAGGGTGTGTATAGTTGGATCGGAAATGATAATTTTTTTAATTGCCTGTTCTCCCGCAGGTCTCGAAATTCCCAGTGCCACTAACGCATTTAACGCATCCTGTTCCAAAGTATTGCCATGAGATTGATTGCCAATAGAAGTTGATGACATTTTGGAAACCTTATCTCTCAATTCAAGTACAAGTCGTTCTGCAGTTTTCCTCCCGATTCCTTTCACGCTCTCCAGTACATGAGCATTGTTTTGAATAATAGCATTACTTATTTCTGATGGCTTCATGTTAGACAGCATCATTCTTGCCGTTGCTGCACCTACGCCTGAAACACTTATCAACATGACAAACATTTCCTTTTCAATTGCATCAAAAAATCCGTACAAAGTATGGGCGTCTTCTTTCACCTGTAAATAAGTGTATAGCTTCCCTTCATTAAGATGTTGAATATTTGAGTAGGTATTCAGGCTTATGTTTACATTGTAGCCAACGCCCTGTACATCCACATAAACAACGGTAGGATTTTTATATGCAAATTTTCCTGACAGGTAAGCGATCATATTAGATTTTAGAGCGTCAAAAATAAGTAATTCGACTTAATAGGGGCAATAATAATAAATTGTATTGATCTACGCATTTTGTAATTAACGAGATGTTGTAATTTCGACGCTCATTACTAATTCAATCATCTGGATGCCCAATAAAATCTCAGCAGCCATCACAGCGGTTGGTGCCTACGTCCCCGAGTACCGTCTCACAAATGCAGAACTTGAAACGATGGTAGATACCAGCGACGAATGGATAAAAACGAGAACCGGCGTTGAGGAAAGAAGAATTTTAAAAGGCGAAAACAAAGGTGTTTCTGAGATGGCAGTTCCTGCGGTTCTGGAACTTTGTAAGAAGAGAGGAATAGATCCTGTTGAAATTGATTGCCTTATTTGTTGTACAGTTACACCTGACATGACATTTCCTGCGACGGCAAATATTATCACTTATAAAATAGGAGCAACTAATGCATTTGGCTTCGATCTTTCCGCTGCCTGCTCGGGATTTTTGTTTGGCGTTACCACAGGCGCATCATTTATTGAAAGTGGCCGTTATAAAAAAGTAGTAGTTGTTGGTACTGATAAAATGAGCGGCATAGTTGACTATAGTGATCGTACCACCTGTGTGCTTTTTGGCGATGCCGCCGGGGCGATTTTACTTGAGCCAAATGAAGAAGGATATGGAATTCAGGATAGCCTTCTTAAAACGGATGGAGTGGGAGTAGAGTATTTAAAGATGGTTGCCGGCGGATCGAAAAAGCCTGCATCAATTGAGTCTGTGATGGCAAAAGAGCATTACATTTTCCAGGAAGGCCCTCAGGTTTTTAAGTTTGCAGTAAAGGGAATGGCAGATGTTTCTTATGAATTACTGGAAAGAAATCATTTAACCGGCGATGATATAGCATGGCTGGTTCCTCACCAGGCCAATAAAAGAATTATAGATGCAACCGCTAATCGTATGGGATTAAGTACGGATAAAGTAATGATTAATATACAGCGGTATGGTAACACAACTTCTGCCACTATTCCTTTATGCTTATGGGAGTGGGAAAAGCAATTAAAAAAAGATGATCTTATTGTTCTTGCTGCTTTTGGAGGAGGATTTACCTGGGGTGCAACTTTGGTGAAATGGGCTTATGATACAGCATAGAGTTGAGTATGGTTTTGACGAACCTTGAATAAGTGGCTGTTTAGGTTAGATCACAAACAGCCTTATATTAAAAGATATAACTTCACACAAATTATAAAATGGACAAAATAGAAAAGCTTCACCTGATGGAAAAAATTCTTCGGGAACTGGATGATGT
>JBDUEG010000085.1:0-11429 GCA_040002575.1 Ginsengibacter sp. | reverse complement strand
ACTAAAGTGAAAGTCGCAGATATAATAGGATTAGATGCCTTAAAACTTTTGAAAAACAAAAACTTTTTAATATTCTTCATCGCCTCCATTCTCATCTGCATCCCATTAGCATTTTATTACCAGGTTGCTAACCAGTTTTTATCTAACATCGGCGTTTCAAAACCAACGGGTAAAATGGCAATCGGCCAGGCTTCTGAAGTTCTCTTTTTATTGGCGCTGCCTTTATTCTTTAAAAAATTCGGATTTAAAAACACCATCTTAATAGGCATGCTTGCCTGGGCGCTGCGGTATGCATTATTTGCTTATGGAAACGCCGGCGACTTAAGCTTTATGCTGATAATCGGGATCGCTTTGCATGGCGTGTGCTATGATTTCTTTTTCGTATCGGGACAAATTTATACTAATGCAAAGGCAGGAATAAAATATAAAAGTGCTGCGCAAGGATTAATTACTTTGGCTACTTATGGCATTGGTATGTTGATAGGATTTGAAATTGCAGGAATGATTACCGATGCTTACACAAATACGGATGGAACGTTTGATTGGAAAATGATTTGGATAATACCTGCAGGAATTGCATTTGTTGTATTTCTTTTATTTGCAATTTCATTCAATGATAAAAACGAAAGGCCGGTAGCTGATGCCAGCTTGAATATTTAATACTTATAAATTAAATGCAAAACAGAAGAACACTAATTAAAAATCTTGCACTCGGCACATCTGCCGTCATCATGGCTCCGGCCATCTCTTGTGCGGAAAAAATTCACGGTGAAAAAAAATATACATTGAAAGGGAACATTAATCATTCCGTTTGCCGGTGGACGTATAATTTTCTTCCATTAGAAGATTTATGTAAGGCCGTTAAGGACATAGGCTTCAGCGCTATTGATCTGGTTGGTCCCAAAGAGTGGCCGATTCTTAAGCAATATGGTATTTTTAGTTCTATGTGCTACACTGGTGGAGAGAACAGTTTAACCAAAGGCTGGAACAATCCGGCCAATCATGATGTTCTTATTAAAGATTTTACGGAGACAATTCCTTTGGCGGCAAACGCAGGTTATAAAAATGTGATTTGCTTCAGTGGCAGCCGCAATGGAATGGACGATGAAACAGGATTAAAAAATTGCGCTGATGGATTGAAAAAAATAATATCTCTTGCTGAGAAAAATAATATTATCGTACAAATGGAATTGCTGAATAGCAAAGTGGATCACAAAGATTATATGTGTGATCATACTTTATGGGGTGTCGAACTTTGCAAGAGAATCGGCTCAGAGAACTTTAAGTTACTGTATGACATTTATCATATGCAAATTGATGAAGGTGATGTGATAAGAACTATACAGGATCATCATCAATATATAGGGCATTACCATACAGGCGGGGTTCCCGGCAGGCATGAAATAGATGAAAGCCAGGAATTGTTTTATCCCGCAATAATGAGAGCGATTATAAAAACCGGCTTCAAAGATTATGTGGCACAGGAATTTATTCCCGCGGCAGAAAATAAAGTAGAATCGTTGAGACAAGCCGTTAAGATTTGTGATGTATAACAACCCCAAAATCCCCTAAAGGGCACTTTGGAAGATTTTGATTTCCGAAGGTTGTTTTCTTTTAAAATCAAAACATTGAATTAAGAACTTAGAAATATAAACTAATAAAAAATGGCAGACAATACTTATGATGCAATTGTAATTGGGTCCGGGATTTCAGGAGGCTGGGCTGCAAAAGAACTTACTGAAAAGGGGTTGAAAACTATCATGCTTGAAAGAGGAAGAGATATTAAGCATGTCAAGGATTATGTAAATGCTACAAAAGGCATATGGGAGTTTCCGCACCGGGGTGGTCGCACGCAGAAAATGATCGATGATTACCCTGTATTAAAAAGGGACTATCCCTTAAACGAAATTAATCTCGATTACTGGGCAAATGACCAGGATTCTCCCTATACCGAAGTTAAAAGAATGGACTGGTTCAGGGGTTATCATATGGGCGGTCGCTCACTTATGTGGGGCCGGCAGTGTTACCGGTGGAGCGACTTTGATTTTGAAGCGAATGCAAAAGATGGTATCGCAGTAGATTGGCCTATTCGCTATAAGGATATTGAATCGTGGTACACGTACGTTGAGAAGTTTGCGGGGATAAGCGGCTCAACTGAAAATCTTCCTCAATTACCCGATAGCCATTTTTTACCAGCAATGGAAATGAATTGCGTTGAGAAAGATGTTGCGGCTCGTGTGAAAGAACATTATAATAATAAACGCAGTATGATAATAGGGCGTACTGCAAATATTACTGAGCCTCTACCGGGTAGAACAAACTGTCAGTATAGAAACAAGTGCTGGCTTGGTTGTCCTTTTGGCGCTTATTTCAGTACCCAATCTTCTACATTGCCTGCTGCTATGGCTACGAATAATCTTACAGTGCGGCCATGGTCTATAGTTACAAAAATTCTCTACGATAAGGATACAAAAAAAGCTACCGGTGTTGAAGTGCTCGATGCTGAAACAAATAAGACCTATCAATATTTTGCAAAAATTATTTTTCTAAATGCTTCTTCATTCAATAGTGCCTGGATTTTGATGAATTCCGCGACTGACGTGTGGCCTGATGGCCTTGGCAGTTCGAGCGGTGAATTGGGTCATAATATTATGGATCATCACCTTGGTGTAGGTGCAGGTGGCACTATGGAAGGCTACGACGATAAATACATTTATGGCCGCAGGGCAAATGGAATTTACATTCCACGCTATCGTAATTTGTTTGGTGATAAAAGAGATTACATCAGGGGCTTTGGATACCAGGGCGGAGGAAGCCGCCAGGGATGGAGCAGAGATGTAGCTGAGATGTCTATAGGCGGGGACTTTAAAGATGGGTTGACAGAACCGGGACAATGGTCTATGGGTATGGGTGGTTTCGGGGAAATACTTCCTTACCACGAAAACAAAATGACCTTAGATAAAAGTAAAAAAGACAAATGGGGTTTGAACGTAATATCATTCGATGCGGAGTGGAAAGATAATGAAAGAAAAATGAGAATAGATATGCAGAACGATGCCATTGAAATGCTGGAAGCTGCCGGAGTTAAGAATGTTAAAGGCCATGACGGAGACGGTACCATTGGCAGGGGGATACACGAAATGGGGACTGCCCGCATGGGCCATGATCCCAAGACATCAGTCTTAAACAAATGGAACCAGGTATGGGATGCAACAAATGTTTTCGTTACAGATGGTTCCTTTATGGTATCTGCTAATTGCGTAAACCCCTCACTTACTTATATGGCTATGACAGCAAGAGCTGCTGACCATGCGGTAAGTGAATTGAAAAAAGGAAATATTTAAACCATTTTAGTATTTATTTTATTATTTAAATATTTATGGAAAAAAAAGAAAATAAATCAGCCGTTGATAATTCAAGAAGAGGCTTTTTAAAAAATACAGCATTAACTGCAGCCGGATTTATGATCGTGCCACGCCATGTGCTGGGTGGAAAAGGATTTTTAGCTCCCAGTGACATGCTAACTGTTGCAGGCATTGGAGCAGGAGGAAAGGGAGAGAGTGACATTGCAAATTTTCACAAAAGTGGAAAAGCCAATATCGCTTTTCTATGTGATGTTGATGACCGAAGGGCGGCTAACTCTGTAAAGAAATTCCCAAAAGCAAAATACTACAAGGACTGGCGCGAGCTATTGGATAAAGAGTCTAAAAATATTGACGCAGTTTCAGTATCGACGCCAGATCATACACATGCGGTAGCAGCTTTGGCAGCTATGCAACTTGGTAAGCATGTATATGTACAAAAGCCACTTACTCATGATGTTTACGAAGCGAGGGCGCTCACTGATGCGGCTAAACGCTATAAGGTGGTAACCCAAATGGGAAACCAGGGTTCTTCAGGAGATGGCGTAAGGCAACTGATGGAGTGGTATGATGCCGATACGATCGGTGATGTGCATACAGTGTATTGCTGGACTGACAGGCCAGTGTGGCCGCAGGGAATTCCCTGGCCTTCCGCACCTGCCCCTGTACCTGACGGGTTAAGCTGGGATCTCTGGCTTGGTACCGCACCTTATAAAGATTATATAGAAAAACTTGTACCGTTTAACTGGCGTGGCTGGTGGGATTATGGTACCGGAGCCCTGGGCGATATGGGTTGTCATATTGTTGAACCTGCTTTCAGGGTACTCGATCTTGAATACATAAATTCTGTGCAGGCAAGCGTAGGTAGTGTTTACGTTGATGAATTTAAAAGAGGCTATTTTCCGGATAGCTGCCCGCCCTCAAGTCATGTAACTATTAAATTTCCTAAAACTAAAAAAACAAAAGGGCCGGTAGAATTACATTGGATGGATGGTGGTATTCAACCACAACGTCCGGAAGAATTAGGGCCTAATGATGTATTTGGTGACGGCGGAAACGGAACTTTATTTATTGGAACGAAGGGCAAAATGATGTGTGAAACTTATGGCGCTAATCCAAAGTTATTACCACTCTCACGTAACAGTGAAGTATCAGTTCCCAAAAAACTAGAACGGGTACCAGGTGGAGCAGAAGGGCATTATGCACAATGGGTAGAAGGTGCGATTGCCGGTTATGGGAAAAAACAATTAAGCTCACCTTTCGAGATAGCAGGTCCATTAACAGAGGCATTGCTTATGGCTAATCTTGCTATAAGGGGAAATGATATTCGTGTTGCAAGAGGTAATAATGGAAATGGATTTAATTATCCCGGTCGTAATATTGAATTAGTTTGGGATAATAAAAATATGAAGGTGAGTAATTTTGATAATGTAAATCAGTATGTAAAACGGGAATACCGTACTGGTTACAGTTTAAAAGCTTAATTTAAAAATTAATATTTTTTTTATGAACAGAAGAGAAGCAGTTCAACACATATCACTCTTATTAGGTGGTACAATCGTAGGATCCACTTTTTTCTTAAGTGGCTGCAAAACTGAAACTAAGGTCACTAAAGAATTTACGGATGAAGACGCAATACTATTAGATGAAGTGTCCGACACCATATTACCACCAACGAAAACGCCGGGTGCAAAAGCAGCTGAGGTTGGTAAATTTATGGTCGTGATGGTTAATGATTGCTATACTGCAGATGATCAAAAAGTATTTCATGAAGGCATAAAAGAACTAAATGACGCGGCAGATAAAAAATACAATACCTCATTTGTAAAGCTGACCCCGGAACAACGTCATGAATTTTTAGTTTCCCTGGATAACGAGCAGAAAGATTATATGAAGAATAAAAAGAAGGAAGACCCTTCCCATTATTTCCGCATGATGAAAGAGCTAACTCTACTTGGCTATTTCACTTCAAAAATCGGATGTACACAGGCATTAAGGTACATTGAAACCCCCGGCAGGTATGATGGATGTGTTCCTTATGCCAAAGGAGACAAAGCCTGGGCGTCCTGATTATTTAAGCGTTCTTTTTTATGAATTACAAACGAAGAAGTTTTATAAAAACTGCAGCGGCAGGAATTGCTATTTCTGCCTTATCGTATGAAATCTTCGGTTGTTCCTCTTCGTCAAAGACGGGAGCCTCTGGTAATATAAATGAATTTGGTTTGCAGCTTTATACATTGCGTGATATAATAAGCAGTAACCCGCGGGGAATTCTGAAACAAGTCGCGGATATGGGCTACAAACAAATTGAAGGATACGAAGGCGAGCAGGGAATTTATTGGGGAATGTCTAATACTGAATTCAAAAAATATTTGGATGATATAGGATTAACGATGATATCAACCCATTGCGATATCACAAAAGATTTTGAAAAGAAGGCTGCTGAAGCGGCTGCAATAGGTATGAAATATTTGATCTGTGCCGGCTATGGCGATGAAGGAGCTATGGACCGGGAAGAATGGAAAAAAGCTGCTGATGTTTTTAATGAAAAAGGAATTATTTGTAAGAAGGCAGGCCTGAGGTTTGCCTACCATAATCATGATGGATCCTTCAAAGAGCATGCTACCGGCTTTACCGGCCAACAGGTGCTAATGGATAATACTGACCCTTCTACGATAGACTTTGAAATGGATATCTATTGGGTGGTAACAGGAGGCCAGGATCCTATACAATGGTTTGAAAAATATCCCAACCGGTTTAAGTTATCACATATTAAAGACAGGGAAAAAGGAGCTCCGCTTAGTGATAGGGAAGCATCAGTAGACGTGGGAACCGGGGGCATTGACTTTAAAAAAATACTTGCTGTTGGGAAAGAGAAAGGCCTGGAATATTACATTGTGGAACAGGAAAAATACTTAAACACTACCCCTTTGAAAGCTGCAAAAACCGATGCGGACTATTTGAAAAAAATTCGCATCTAACCCTATAGTTATTGCACTATCTGTGCCTGATTTACTTCACTGAATCCTTTTCATTTGTGCCAATATCAATGGTGTTCGTTGTGTCAGGTATGTTTCCATTCACATTTTGAATGCCAACAGGGGTTTGAGTATTCTCGACGTCCACGTCTTTCCCATCACTGTTCTTATACTTCATGTCATTATCAGAATGACAAGCTACAAACAATAATACTGTCGTAATAAATCCTACTGTTTTTTTCATGTTACATTTTTTCAATTAACTATTCAGTACGTTACAATTATTTCGTTATACAAACAAACTGTATACCCCTTTTAATGAAACCTGTTATTCCTTTTTCTCTGAACGTTTTTTTAATTCATCTACAGGCATATAAATTAAACGACCAACAGGAGTCTTGCCCTTATATGTTATAACCTTTAGCATTACAGATTCCTTAGGCACTATAATGGGAGCCATATATTTTGCAGAGAAATTATCAGGGAAGGTATTATCGAATGTATAATAAATATCAACTCCGGTTGCCTCAACGCTCAATTCAACTTTCACTTGTTTATCATCGGTAGCAGTTACATTAAATATCGGATCGTATACACTCGGTGAATATTTTATTTCTGCTTCCTCCAATCTTTTAAATTGATTTTCTAATCTTGGGAAAAAATTCTCCCAGTTTCTTTTTTCTTTTGGGGACCATAGTGCTTCTGATATTGCCAAACCCCGCGGCCACGTCATATATTCGGCATGTCGAAAAGTATAAAGCTGCTCGCTCCATAAATTTGCCTGGCCGCCTTTAATATATTTAGCATCTACTCCCGCAGGCACCGGTTCAAATGAGTAGGCTTTTTTTAAAAGTAAAGTGGAATAAATATGCGGCTCAACAATCGGATCACCTTGCATATAATCGATGTATGCAAAATCAGTTGGACTCATAACTACGTCATGTTTCTGCTTGGCAGCTTCAATACCACCTTTCATTCCTCTCCAACTCATAACAGCAGCACTCGGTGCTAACCCTCCTTCCAGGATTTCGTCCCAACCCATAAATTTTTTGCCCTTTGATTCAACAATCGCCTCTACTCTTTTTGAAAAATAACTTTGTACCTCCTCCATATTTTTTAAGCCTTCTTTTTGCATCAACGCTTTTACCGCGTCACTCTTTTCCCAAAACGTTTTAAAAGTTTCGTCACCACCCATGTGTATATAATCAAATGGAAATAACCGGGCAATTTCTGTCAGTACCTTGTCTAGAAATTCGTAAACATTCTCATTTGCAGGACAAAGGTTATCATCGATGAGAGCAGTATGAGTTGACCAGTCTTTAATATTTTCCCCGGAACTTACTTCCGGCTTTGGACCTTGCCCGGCAGAACAAGCTAACTCAGGATAAGCCGCAATCGCTGCAAGACTGTGCCCTGGTACATCTACTTCAGGTAGAATATTTACAAACCGGTCTTTCGCATATTGAACTATTTCTTTTATATCATCTTGTGTATAAAAACCTCCGTAGTTGCGTGGCTCATCCGGTGATGGTGGTTGGAAGGTACCGAAGTATCCAACTCTCTTTACATTCCATGCGCCAACTTCGGTAAGCTTTGGTAATGATTTTATTTCAATGCGCCATCCTTCGTCATCAGTAAGATGCCAATGCAATAAATTGTATTTATATCTTACCATCTCGTCAATATATTTTTTTACTTCAGCTTTGGTAAAAAAATGCCTTGCCACATCTAACATCAAACCTCTCCATCCAAAGCGAGGGTAATCCAAAATACTGCAGGCAGGAATTTTCCATGATACATTCTTCACCACATCTTTATTTTCAATTTCTGTTGGCATCAATTGAAATAGTGTCTGCATACCATAAAATAATCCAGCGGACTTATTAGCACTGATAGTAACATCATTTACAGATACGTTTAGTTTATATCCTTCCCCACCAAGCGATGCATCATTAACAATATTGAGACTAATGCTGTTACCAGTTGACGAAGATTTTGTGACAGGAATTGTAAACCCCGTAACTTTTAATTTTTCTGAAAGAAAATTACCGACCCTTGCAACGGAAGCATCAGAAGAAATCAGATGTATTGTCGTTTTGTTGTTAAATATAAAATTTCCTATTCCTTCTTTTACCGAAACTGGTAACGGTACTAATTTCAGGGTTATCATTTTATCCTGTGAGAAAGAATTGAAACAAGCCATCAATATAATTGATAATAGAAAAAGTCTCTTCATATACAAATCGTTTTTTTAAACCAGGTAAATAATTATTATGATTGTTATTTGTGAAAGATACCAAAGAAAGTTACATCGTGTTTTTTAAACGCATCAATAAATCATTAACCGGCGTTTCTTTTTTGTATGAATAAATAAGATTACCGTTTTTACCGAACAAACCTGTGAAAGGTGTTGATTGCAATTGATAAAGATTTTTCAGAAAAAAAATAGGTTGTTCCATTCCAACGATTATATTTTTATAATCAGCGATCCTGTATTTTTTTTCAAACACTGTTATTTCATTCATAGGCCTGAATGAAACCAATAAAATTGTTGCTTTCTTAAATTTGTCTATATGGCTGAAGACGCTATCTAACAGCGTAGTGCAGTGCTCACAATCCGGTGAAAAATAAATGAGGACCACCGGCTTTGTATGAGGAAGGTTTGCTGTATTTAATGTTTTGCCGTTTGACTGAGCAATCGAAAACACGGGCATCGTTTGTGATTGTGCAATGGTCTTCGAGAAAAATATTGTTGAGAGAAAAACTATTTTAAGACAGGCAATAAATAATTTCATTTTTAGCATTTGGGCGAATGATATTTATACAAAGATTAAGGATTAAAAATTCAGCCTTCGTATAGTTTCTAAGGTTTCAAATTTAAAGAAATACAATGACTATTTCTTTAAGATTGCTGCAATCTACTTGCTAATGTTTTTTAATAAGATGAATGGTGGCCCCTTTTGCCATTCAGTTTTAGGCTTGTGCAGTATAGGTCCAATAGAAAAGTTTCCTAAAACGATATCTGCCTTACCGTCGCCATCGAAGTCACCGGCATCCATTGTAAGCCAGCGTCCCTTTTCAGTTCCGGGCACGGTCAGGGGCTGAAAATGAAGCCCGCCCATGTTTCTAAAATAGACAAAACCTTCTTCAGGTTGATTGGTATAATCTGCAAAAAAAGAAATGGTAGCAATGTCTAAATCGCCATCTCCATCAAAGTCTCTTGCCATAGCTTTATAACAACCATTGATAGGGTAAAAGAATTTTTGCTCAAAATGATTGGTTTTATCGTTTATAAAAACATATACTCCATGATAGGGTTTTAATACGGGAGAATAGTCGGCATTGTCACCGCAGGTATAAACGATATCCGGATAGCCATCTTTATTAAAGTCTGCCAATTCAAAATATGATGATCCATATGAAGGCGGGAAACTGAGTAGCTTCTCCTGTGCAAAATTGCCATTGCCTTTATTGGTAAAAAGAATAATCGATTCATCTCCTTGTGCAAATAATACCATGAAGTCCTGCAAGCCGTCGTGGTTGTAATCATTTACATACGCTTTTATAGCACCAGGCAGCGGTCTTAAAATATGACGTGTATATTTTTTATTTCCCATATTTTCCATCCATGATAATGCCCCTGTAATAAATCCAAACTCACAAACCAGGTAATCGCTTTTTCCGTCGTTGTTAAAGTCCGCAGGAGTTATTTGCACGGGGCGTTGAAGGCTATCGAACAATGGCTGATCCTCTTCTTTATACTTTCCGTCTTCGGCTTCGTTAATTAATAGTGCTTTTCCAAATCGCCCATTATTAGGATTCATAACACCAATATCACATGCAAGCAGTTTAGCACCGATTCTCTCGAAATTTACAACAGGTCCGCTGTTGTGCATCGAATCAATTATGTTCAATTGCTGATCTATGATAGAAGTATTTTGCCTGGAGACATCACTTAAAATTATTCTATGCCCGGCATGAAATGTGTCGATACTAAGGAAAGAAGTGGATGAATAAGGATAGGAAAAAGAAGGGATTATAATTTTAAAAGCGGATGTATCTACAGAAATCTGATTTTGCTTTTGCTGTTCAGGCAATACATCCGGCGAAGTAGCCGTGTAATAGTCAATTATATTTTGCCATTCTTCGTATTTTAAAAGAGGGGCTTTGGGATAAAAATTTGTGTCAAGATCTCTATCGTATTTACTCGAAGGATATGGCTTTAGATTATAATTGAATATACCTAATCTCGGGCCCATATTTGGCAGGACTCCCCCATCCCATGATTGAGAATTTAAAAGCGCAGGATCAGGAAGCAGATGGCAGGACTGGCAATACATTGCCGCTAACTTCTCCCCCTTTTCAATGCTTGAATACGAAACCTTTTGATGGCTTTTATTCCTGGTATATTCCCTTTGACAAGCGGTCAGAAATAAGCAAGCCGGAAGCATAAGCTGTAAAATTCTCAAGTGAACATAAAATTTTACATTCATTCCGGATACATTTTGTGAAGACAGAACTTATAGTTTTATGGTACGAATATTTCCTTTTGAATTTTTAATGTCTACTGAGGAAACGTTATTATCTACATTGAGGAAACGACCTGATTGTGATAAAAATGAGGAGCCATAATCGATATTAACCATTCGCGACTTGCCATTTTTATAAAGAATTTTTGCGCTTATGTCATCGGCATTAAACGTAATAGTATTCGTCTTCTTCTCTAATTTAAAAACTTTTAAAGCGCCTTTATTTTGACTGGCTGCAATCAAAACATTGTCGTGGGAATCTTTCAACTTTATTAACGCTTTACCATTGCCAGGTACAAACCATCCACTCTGCGCCATTAACTCCGACGTAAATCCCCATTTGCCATTACCTTTAAGAAAAGTTCCGTTGCAGGCATCATATCTTCCTACCGAGACTTCAGTACTAAAGTCGTTTCCATTAATAAGCAAGTCTAAGTTTCCGTCTCCATCAAAGTCTTCTGCAAGCATTCCGTTCATGCAGGAATATTGAGCCTGGGAGGGAAGCGCAGCGATTGTAAATTTTCCATTCCCTTCATTTTTTATGTAGCTGTTGCTTAAAT
>JBDUEG010000084.1:0-11439 GCA_040002575.1 Ginsengibacter sp. | reverse complement strand
TTAGGCGCCATCATTGCACTAATGCCACTTGCTTTAGGCATAGGTTCGGGTGCAGAGCTTCACCAGCCCTTAGCCATAGCCGTTATAGGAGGCTTTCTCATTGCGCTTCCCCTATTGCTTATTGTATTACCAAGTATGTTACGGCTGTTGTTCAGGCATTACAAGCCAACACCATTACCACAGCTGGTTATTAATGATGTCGAAAAAGATATTGTTTAAGATCACTATTTGATTGAAAGTAAGAAGCTGGAACATTTAGTGTGCTGAAGGCGTAACAAAACAATATTATAAAAGAAACCATCTTGTAAGCTAACAGATAATATATACCATGTATAAAAAAGCCATTCTGCTGTCAACATCTTTGTTCCTTTCTGTATTAATTAATATTACCCTTGCTCAAAGCGGGTACACGCTTCAAAAAAAGATTAGTTTGCCCGGCAATGGTGAGTGGGATTATTTGAAGATTGATGAAGCAGCCAACAGGTTGTTTATTTCTCATGCAGACAGGGTTCATGTTATAAATCTTAAGACAGAAAAGGAAACTGGGCAAATCACAAATCAGCATCGTGCACATCACATAATAACACTTCCTCAATATGATAAAGGCTTTATCTCAAATGGCGATAACAATACTGTATATGTTTTTAATTATACAACATTAGACAGTATTACTACTATACAAGTTGGCGGTGAGAATCCCGACCCAATGTGCTTTGATAAATTTTCAAAGAAGCTTTATGTTTTTTGTGATAATAAGCTTGCGGTCATTATTGATCCGGCCAGCGATAAGATAACCGGCGAAATAACGCTTGCAGGTGCCCCCGAATTTGCATTGCCTGACGGTCAGGGCCTTATCTATAACAATCTCGAAAGTACAGATGCCATGAATATTATTGATGTGCGTAAAAAGGCTGTCATTAAAACTTATAAGCTAAAAACCCATGCAGCGCCTACAGGTATGGCAGCAGATTTTAAAAACAACAGGCTGTTTATTGTGTGCAGGGGTATTAATGAAATGGCAGTACTAGATAGCAAGTCAGGCAAACTAATTACTTCGGTGCCTATAAGTGCAAAGGTTGATGGTGTTTATTTCAATGAAAATAATCATATGATATTTTGCTCAGGCGGCGATGGCATTTTAACTATTATAAAACAGAGATCAAAAGATGATTATGCAATTATTGAAAGATTAAAAACCAAAGCAGGCGCTAAAACAATGGCTTTAGATAATCGCACAAATAATATTTATTTTACTACGGCAGATTTTAGTAAGGAGCAAATGAAACCTAATTCCTTTACGCTCTATATTTATACAAAGAGGTAATTTTATTTATCACGGTAAACAAGGCTATAGAAAGATGGATTATCTCTCCCAGATATTCATTGCCCCCGCGCATGGCATAATATTTACGGTGAAGAATGAAAAAAACCATGAGCAACGATAAAGAAAAGTCAATAGATCCAAAAGACTTGTCACAGCATGAAACCTTTGAGCGTAAAGAGGTATACCAGTTTAAACAACCGGGTGATACCGCTAAGCCTTTAGAGCACGGTGAGAGCGACTCTTCAACGTGGGATGAAAAGGAAAGCGAAAAAGCAAGCAAGGAAGAAGGATTGAATGAAGAAAAGTCTTCCGGGACTGAAGGAGCATTTGAAGGTTTCGAAGCACGCCGACAGGTGGACGATGAGGCATGAATTTGTACCGGCTGCCATACCTTATTTTAGTTACTGAACTTTGAAAGTCCATGTATGTATTGTGGAAATCATTTCACAAACACTTTCCCGGCGATAGCTGGTGTTGTAATCCTTTGCTAAGAAAATAAATGCCTTACAGCAATCGAGCTTAGGACCACGCCTGATCATTTTTAATCTGCTGCCATGACTGTCATTCTTTGAAACAAACTTCATCAGAATGTGTTCAGGATTGGCGCTTAATTTCATTTTGAGAAGCAGTACATATTTGTTGGATAATTACTTGTTTGTTGGGTTTTTATTTTTTCATACATTTAGCGGCTGTAGAAAATACTTAAGCATTTTATGGGTTCTTACGACATAGAAATAATTCTGAACCGCCAGTTGGCCGACTGCCTTTCGATACCCGTGTTTATTACGGATACCGCCGGCAACCTTCTTTTTTATAATGAACCGGCAGAAGAGATTTTAGGAAGGCGCTATAATGAAACCGGGGAAATGCCGGTTGAAGTCTGGTCAACGATCTATAAACCACTGGAGCTTGATGGAACCGTAATGTCGCCTGAAGAATTACCTCTTGTAAAAACTTTAAAAGACTGTTCACCGCATCATAAAACTTTTTTGATTGAAAGCCTTAAAGGAAAGGCTCAAAAGATATCCTTAACTTCATATCCCATCATTGGGAGAACCGGAAAATTTTTAGGGGCCGTTGCTATTTTTTGGTTATCGAAAGAACAATGAAAATTACCATTTGCGGAGTGCGTGGGTCTATACCAACGTCGGGCGCACAAACAATTGATTTCGGAGGTAATACATCCTGCGTAGAAGTATCGAAGGATGGCTGGGTGCTTGTGCTTGATGCAGGCACAGGAATACAGCAGTTACCTTTAACAGATCTGGTTAATAAAAGGATCGATATTTTATTAACCCATTTACATTTGGATCATATACAGGGGCTGGGCTTTTTCAAACCTCTTTTCGATCCCGCGATGGAAGTGCATATCTGGGGGCCTGCAAGCAGTACCCATGATTTACGCTCAAGGCTCGGCCGTTATTTTTCTCCACCTTTGTTCCCGGTGCATTTCCGCGACCTGCCATCTAAGGTCTCTCTGCATGAAATTGAAAATAGTCTTTTTGAGATCGGCCCGTTTTCAATTCAATCAGCTTTTGTAATACATTCCGGCCCCACTATAGGATACCGCATTAGCGACGATCATTCCACCTTTGCTTATATCCCGGATCATGAACCTGCACTCGGCCGTGAAGGAATGATTAAAGATATCAGGTGGGTATCCGGTGGCAGCCTCGCATTCGAAGCCGACCTCCTGCTGCATGATGCACAATACACTTCAGAAGAATATAAAAGCAAAAGAGGGTGGGGGCATTCCTCCATTGATGATGCCGCCCAATTTGCACATCTTGCAAAAGTCAAAAACTTATTGTTTTCCCATTACGATCCAGCGCATGACGATGCGCAGCTAAGAGAAATATTTCGTTGCTTTGAAGAAAAATGTAACTATACGTTTAAATATGAACAAGCTGTAGAAGGAAAGGTAATTGATTTGTGATGGCTTATAGCCATTTCCAAACAATCAAGGCTACACGCAATGTTACTAATTTCAGATTATGGATAAAGTTAACTGGGGCATTATTGGTTGTGGTGATGTCACTGAATTGAAAAGCGGCCCTGCGTTTAATAAGATAAAAAATTCATCGCTTGTTGCAGTGATGCGAAGAGATGCTGCGAAAGCGAAAGACTATGCAGAAAGACATAATGTTCCCAGGTGGTATGCCGACGCGGGCCAGTTGATAAATGATCCGGATGTAAATGCCATATATGTCGCAACTCCACCTTCTTCTCACGAGGACTATACGCTTGCCGCAATAAAGGCAGGCAAGCCCGTGTATGTTGAAAAGCCAATGTCAGTAAGCTTTTCAGCTGCAAAAAATATGGTGCAGGCGGCGAATGAATTCAACCAGAAGTTAGTGGTAGCGCATTACCGGCGTGAACAGCCCATATTTAAAAGAATTAAAGAGCTGCTTACGGACAACACTATTGGCGAGGTAAGAATTGTAAATCTTGTATGTTATAAAAAGAGACTGACGGGGCAAGAACTTGCTGATGAAAGCATTGGATGGAGGGTAAACCCTGCCATTTCAGGTGGCGGTTTGTTCAACGATCTTGGAACACATCAGCTCGACCTTATGATTTATTTTTTTGGAGAAGTGGAAAGCGCCATAGGCACTGCAGCTAACCAGGCCGGTCTCTATAATGCAGATGATGTTGTTGCAGGAAATATCCTTTTCAAAAAAAGTATTATGTTTAATGGCACCTGGTGTTTCGATATCGGTGAAGCTAATGAGAAAGATGTTTGTGAGATCATTGGAACAAAAGGTAAAATAAGCTTTGCTGTTTTTGACCACCAGTTCGTAACACTTACAAAAGGTGTAAACACCGAAACGATAGCATTTGATAAATTAATTCATGTGCAACAACCTATGATTGAAAAAGTAGTTTCCTATTTTTTAGATGAAGGTAGTAATCCTTGCAGTGGCGAAGAGGGAGTGAAAGTAATGGAATTGATTGATGAGTTTACCTCAAGAAGCTTCAATGTCTTCTATTAATTGAAGCAGCTACGCCTAAGTGTTATATCAAATACTTTCAATAGAGTCGGTTAATAGTTTGCTGAGTATAGCATCTGCTTCACCCGCAGTTTTTATTATCTCGCTTATATCAACAGGTTGAAGATTATCAGGATCGCACTCGTCTGTAATTATACTTATGGCAGCACATTTTAATCCTATATGGTTTGCGACAATTACTTCCGGAACAGTGCTCATGCCCACCATATCTGCGCCGATAGATCTTATATAGCGGTACTCCGCACGTGTTTCGAGGTTAGGGCCGGGAACTGATGCATAAATACCTTTCTTTAATGTGATTTCTAATTTCCTGGCTGAAGCAGTTAGGTTTTCATTCAATTCTTTATCATAGGGACAACACATATCAACAAAGCGGTTTCCAAACGCAGGATCGTTCAGGCCACGCAAGGGGTTTTCAGGAAGTAAGTTTATGTGGTCATCAATCAGAATAAGATCTCCCTTTTTGAAGCTATTGTTTATTCCACCGGCTGCATTACTTAATAATAAATTCTGTACACCTAATGCTTTCAATACCCTTACAGGAAAGGTTATTTGCTGCATAGAATATCCTTCATAATAATGGTAACGCCCCTGCATCACCAGCACCTTTTTGCCGCGTATGTAGCCGTAGATCAATTGGCCTTTATGGAACTCAACAGTAGCTACAGGGAAATGAGGAATTGTTGAATAACTGATAGACACGCTCTTTTCCACATTTCCTGCTAAGGCTCCAAGACCGGTACCTAAAACTATTCCGATGGCTGGCTGTTCAATTCCCTTTTCGAAAAGAAATTCCGCGGCTTCATTAATTTTTGAAATCAGGTTGTCCATAAATATTAGTTGCTAAACTTTTAATATTGAATGTACATATATTGGTTAAATAAAAATCTAACCTTTAAAAAGAATATAACACAGGAAAAAATGTAGCACCAATTTACCACTTCAAGATCTTCTTTTCCTTTCAAGAAGGGTCATTGTCATAAGTTCATTTTACCTTATTTAATGCAAGCATACTTATAATCCAGTCCGGAAGAGGTTTTTGGCCTTTTCTCTTTTTAAGATCAATGTGCCAGTTCCATTTTTTTATAATAGGAATTTTATGTGTTTCTACTAATTCAATTAGTGTTCCATCTGGGTCTTCCACGTAGCAGAATCTGCCGGTAGCGGTATCCATTGCATACGAATTTTTGCTATCGATGGTAAAATTATACCCAAGCATCCGGGCTGATTTTTCTAGTGCATCCATATCCGTTACATCAAAGCACAAATGAATGAAACCACAATCACCCCAGTACCTCCCTTCGAAAATTCTTTTAGAACGTTTATTTATATTTTGTACAAGTTCAATTTCAACATCCCCAAGCAAATTGGTAAATGCTCCGTATGTTGCTTTATCTTTTTTTATAAGAACTCTTCGAAATACATCCCCGGAGCTGTGTGGAATATCTGTAAATGCCGATGTAATGTCATAGACTATTTCGTTCATGCCTAAGAAAGTCTTGTAAAATTTTAGTGATGCGTCCATGTTGACAACGCCAATTACTGCACCGTACACACCGCCGTTAATGCAATCATTATTTTTGAACCAATGGTTTGCTTCAGCAATATTGAAAAAATTGCCATACATATCTTTAATCCAAAAATGCGACTTGCCGTGTGGAGAAACCATCAGTTCAGAAATACTTAAACCTGACTTTCGTTTAAAATGGATATGCGCATTCTGCGCATTACGGCATTTTATTTTTGGAGAAAAAATACCGATTTCCCCAAACTCAGCATAGTACTTTTCAGGATCACGTGATATAAATTGCCACAACTCGAAACCTCCGCCACCACCGAGATTCATTGTTAAGACCGCATTTCGCCGGTGTATTTCATTTCCGGTATACCGGCTCATTAATGTCGCACTTGCGGTGTCATCAAAAATCAAAACATTCATTCCAAAAATATCAATGTAATAATATTTTGCTTCCTTGCTATTAGCAACACCTATACCTACCTGTTGTATTCCTGTTATCAGTTGCTGCATATTTCGTAAGAATAAGTTTTCCGATAATTAGTCTCCTCATCAAATGTGGGAATAATAATAATACCGTTTGGGGGTTTTATGTTCCCGGTTTCGTTAGACAATTACGAAATTTAATGGAATTTCAATTACAGATACGCAATGAAAATATACCAGGTTTTTTATGCAAGCTTTTAATAAAAATCTTTATGCAAATAGATAAAAATAAAATCTTTGGACAAGAGTAGAAACAAGAAATAAGGAAATTAGGGTGTTCTATTTAACGCATTTCTATATAGGCTTTCCCCTTATAAAAATATTTATTCAGCGAATCAAGAACTTTGGTTGTATCAGACAGGGGAAGTTTAAAAGGATGCGCAACTTTATATGTTACGGAGTCAGTAGTGTACATGATTACATTTCTCCCAAAGCTTTTTAAGATCGCCATCCTTGCTAATGCCACCTGCCTCTCTGTCGTCTCTTTCACAACCACATTAAAAGCAACGCTGTCAGAGTTCGTAGCCTGAGATGCCGTTGTACTATCAGCAAGCAATCCACTTCTTATTGCAGAATCATTTTTCGCTGAGGGTGTGTCCTGGAGAGGAATAACACTTTCTGACGGCGATATTTCTTTATCATCTTTTTTGAATAGAAAATTCCAGGCAGCCCATGCAACTAAACCAACTACTAATAAAATGATAATAGTTAGCCAAACGCCCTTGCTGTTACGGGGAGCTTTATTTTGATAATCATTGAATAAATTCTCCTTATCATTTTCTTCTGTGTCATTTTCAGTTAGGTCTTTCGGGGCCTCCATTTTTTGCAAGATCAGTTGGCCCGGCCTGAATTCGAGTTCTCCCGATTTTAATTTTTCAAGTGTACCGATGTTTTGAATGGTGAAGGGCTTGCCGATATTTAAGAACTGGCGGCCAAGCGTAAGAAATGAATCCAGATCAGCAGATGCCAAAGGTTTGATTTTTTTTGTATGCTCAACTATGAAATCGACGATGGTTTCTTCCTCGCCTATTTTAGGATCATAATTAAAGGAGACCGCGTTGGCAGGAATAACAATGGGTTTATCGTTGTCTGTGACTTCGGGTAAAGGCGCATCCAGCCTAAAAGTTCCAATACCCTGCAAAGAAATTTGCTTGTTTTTTAGTAGATATAATACCAGGGCCTGCTCAATTTTCACAGCGATAGTTTAGAGGCAAACCTACATGTTATTAGCCGAATTCCAAAAAATGTAAATCAATGACATATCCGGTAAACATCACTGAAAAATTTCACGGTAAATTTGCACCATGCTCAACAACGATGAAAGGCTTTTCCTTGAATACTGGGAAAAGAACAGGGACAAGCAAAAAAATTTTATGTACCAGCTTGCGTCCGGCCTCCCGTTTGGGCTGTTATTTTCACTCCCGGTTTTAGTGGTTGTTATTTTTCATGAGTGGTACAAAACAATGGTTTATATTTCTCCATCGCAAGTAATAGTTATAATTATCGGCGTACTCATGGTGGCCGTTTTCTTCTCGGTCTTTCGAATGAAGTTTAAGTGGGAAAATAATGAGCAGCTATATAAAGAGTTAAAATTTAAAGAACAAAAAGATGATGCAGCGCATCTCTGAGCTTTTTACTCTTTATTTGCAACCAAACCCTTTTTAAAAAATGAAAATATTTTTTCCAGTTCTAATTGCAGTTACTCTTTTAGCGGGCTGCCTGAAGAAGGATCAAACGTGTGGATATACTGAATACAACCTAATCGCCCCTCCAGTACAAGTTCAGCAACTCAATGACTCATTGACAAAATATGGCATCACTGCAACGACTTTACATCCCTCAGGTTTTTACTATAAAATCAATACGCCAGGGAGCGGCCCCAGTGTTGCAAATTTATGTTCAAATATTACGGTCATGTACAAGGGGAAATTTTTTGATGGAAAAGGTTTTGACTCAACTAAAGCAGGGCAGGCGGTAGATTTTCAGTTGGGTGAAGTTATTGCCGGCTGGCAAAAAGCAATTCCCCTGGTAAGTAAAGGTGGTGATATTGACATGTATATTCCACCATATTTGGCTTATGGAACTACTCCCCGAAATGATAATAGTGGTAACGTAATTATTCCAGCCAGTTCATATTTGGTGTTTAAAGTTCATATCATAGATATACAATAAGTTTTTTCGAAGCTAAAAAAACTTATTGCATGGGCATCAAGCGTTATTGATTCTTTCAACAGACAGCACAACACACCACCGTTCACATTACTTTAAAGCAACTATGTTTGCCTTACCTGTGGTGCATTTTTGTATCGCCAAATTGATAGAAAATACCAAACTGGAATACGTTGCCTTGCACGGTAGAGCCTTTTTCATCTTCATTGATATTGCTTAACCCGAAAACATACCTGGCATCAAAGCCCAATCCTTCAGAAGTCAAATATCCAACTCCTAAAGGAATTGAGATCGCTGTTGATTGAAAGCCTTTATTGTCAACCGTTAGACTGCCGGTTTTCGTTTTAGCACTAATTAAAAATCCTAATTGCGGACCGGCTTCCACCCTTAAGCCATTATGGAAAAAACGCTGGAGTAACACGGGCACATTAATATAATTTAAATTGTAGGTCACTTTATTATTGTTGCCAATTAATGTTCCCTTTGCACCTTCTAATGAGTAAAAAACTTCTGGTTGAATAGCCCATGTTTTTGAAGCGTGTATGTGCGCTAATGCGCCAACATGAAATCCGATTTTACTTTCAAGTGCGTTATCATCATTGATATGCAGAGAAGAAACATTGAGCCCGCCTTTAATTCCGAAATATGTTTTCTGGGCATTTGCTGTAAATAATATAAATGTTGGCAAAATAAGAATGATTAGTTTTTTCATAATTAGCTTTTGTAGGTAGAAAATGTGTTAGTAAAATAATAAATGCCACCAGACAAAAGTCATACCTGTTTTTTACTTAAGGTGTTTTTATCTTTGTATCAGAAATTGTTCACCATGCAAGTGTCCTCCCGCATGGCAGGGGATTAAAATTTCGAAACAACATGGCAGCACTACATAACAGGATTTCCAAAAAGGAACTGAAAGAACTCTTACACAATGAGAATGAGCCACGCTGTACATTATCGTTTTACCGGTATCTGCTTATTGAAAACCCCCGGAGTTTTCGGGATGAACTTTATAAGAAACTTAATGAGCTGAAAATTTTTGGAAGAATATACATTGCTCATGAAGGTATAAATGCTCAACTAAGTGTCCCACTGCCTAACTATGAAGAATTTATTAAAATATTAAATTCCATTACTGGCCTGGAAAACCTTCGGATGAATATTGCGGTGGATAACGATGGTAAAAGTTTTTGGGTATTAAAAATAAAGATAAGAGATAAGATAGTAGCGGATGGCATAAATGATCCTGCATTTGATATGAATAAAAAAGGTAAGTACGTGGATGCAATATCATTCAATAACCTCACTGCTGACCCTGAAACTATGGTAGTTGACATGCGGAATCATTACGAATATGAGGTAGGCCATTTTGAAAACGCTATAGAAATTTCTTCAGATACCTTTCGTGAGCAACTGCCCATGGCAGTTAGTATGCTTGAAGATAGCAAGGAAAAAAACATTATCATGTATTGTACCGGCGGCATCCGTTGCGAGAAGGCAAGCGCGTGGATGCTGCATAATGGCTTTAAAAATGTTTTCCATCTTGAAGGTGGTATCATACAATACTCCAATAAAGTAAAAGAAGAAAGCCTTCCTAATAAATTCCTGGGAAAAAATTTTGTTTTTGACGGCAGGCTGGGAGAGAAGATAGGAAATGATATAATAAGCCATTGCCATCAATGCGGCAGTCTTTGCGATACGCATACTAATTGCGCTAATGAGGGCTGTCATCTTCTTTTCATACAATGTGAAAATTGCAAAGATCAGTTTGATGGATGTTGCTCTGCAGAGTGTAAGTCAATTTATAATTTACCCGTTGAGAAACAAAAGGAAAAACGCAAAGGAGTTAAAAACGGTATAATGGTTTTCAATAAGTCAAAGGAACGCATGAAAGCACTTTCAAATAATAAATTTTGAGACTAAATAAAAAAACAAGGTTCATTTTAATTTCGTTTGTAAATATTTCGCATTAATAATTGCGCCGGTTCCCCATGTGTTGCTAATTTTTCTTCTTTCTTTCAAGATGCTTTTTTCCCCACTCAGTCATTACTGCCATTATTGGTTGCAGTGAAGCCCCATGTTCAGTAAGAGCATATTCAACCTTAGGTGGTATTGTCGCAAATTGCTCCCTTGTTATAATATCGCTTTTCTCCAAAGCTTTTAATTCTTTAATAAGCATACGTGATGTAATGCCTTCCACCTGGCGTTCGAGTTCCTTAAAGCGATACTTGTCTTTTTTCATCAGCTCATAGATTATCGCAAACTTCCACTTGCCTTCCAATGTATCCAATGTTTGCCTGAAAGGGCATTCTTTTGTTGCCGTAGAAACTTCTTTATTATTATTTTTCATGCTGAAACGCTTTACTGATCACAATAGTTACTGTTTGTATAGTATTGTACAAAATGGTAACTGCATGCAAAAGTATAGCAGGTTGTTTATATTTGCATTTTTATAATCAAAAAAATTATTTTATGGCAAAATGGTTAGTAGATCCTACGCATTCCGAAGTGCATTTTAAAATTAAGCACCTGGTTATCTCAACGGTAACAGGATCCTTCAAAAAATTTGATGGCTTTCTTGATTCTTCGAACGAAGATTTCTCGGACGCTCAAATAACTTTTACTATCGATACGTCAAGTATTGATACTAATAATGAACAAAGAGATGGTCATCTAAAAGCTGCCGATTTTTTCGATGCTGAGAAATATCCGGAAGCAAAATTCGTGTCAACATCAATTACAAAAAAGTCTGATGGCGAATATTTATTGAAAGGTAACCTTACCATAAAAGATGTTACAAAGCCAGTTGAGCTTGACGTAGAGTATGGTGGGCAAACCAAGGATTTATATGGTCAGCAAAAAGCGGGTTTTGACGTTACCGGTAAAATTGACCGCCAGGAATTTGGTCTTAAATGGTCAGCTGTAACAGAAGCTGG
>JBDUEG010000083.1:0-11505 GCA_040002575.1 Ginsengibacter sp. | reverse complement strand
AACCTTGCGCCAAGAATAGCTCCTGATGTAAGCGAAATATCTTCGTCTTTTTTCAGCAGCTTCAATACATCGACGCGGTTATTAAAAAGATTTGAATCCAGTGAAAGATTGGTTACTACACCAGGATTTCCATCCTGCATGCGGGTGGTATTCACACAAAGTATTGGTAAGAAAACATGGTCACCTTTTAATGCAGGAAAATTTGAAAGTGAGTCATAGAAAGGCACACGGTAAACAGAGTCATTGCTTGCTAATGAAGATTCTTCAAATGAGCTTTCTAACGCAGCAGCCCTGTCTGCCACTGAGCTGATATGAAAAATATAATTGAAAAAATCAGGCCCCAGCATTCTTGCAACCGTGTAAGTAAAGTAATCTTGTTTCAAAAATTCTTTTGAAGACAGGCTATAGATCGGTCTTAGTTTTTCATTTTTATCTTTGAGCAAGCCAAAGAAACTGGCAACACCTACACCTCCGCCGGACGTTCCTGATAAACAAAATACATGATCAGAAAACCTGTTTGCGGGTTCATGCACTAAGCTTGAATCTTCAATTTTACCAAGCACTGATGCCGTCCAGTAACCGGAGCGGGAAGCACCGCCATTGGCCATTACAAAATAAATATCATAACCACTATTGCTTGAATCAGCCAATACATTCCTGTCTTTCAGCCACGCTGTTAAATAAGTTTGCAGACGAGGACGGCTTGCATACTTATTATCATCAACGGGAGAATTAAATTTTCTAACGAAATGTGTTTCGCCGATACCAAATAATAACGCCAGCACAAAGAAGATAAAATGAAAATTTATTACATAGCGTACTGAGAAAGCTGTAACAGTATTTCCAAAGGAGAGAAGCACTCCAAAGGCAAGAATCATAAAAGGAAAAGGGCCTATGCCCCGTGCAAAGAGAAGCCAGTTAATAGCCAGCAGGTAGAAAATGATTCCACACATGCCGATTAATAAAAACCATTTAAAATATCCTGATTCTTTTCGCGGTACGCAAAAGAAATCCATAATCTTCATAAGAACATTTCGGCGGTTTCCTTTTTGTTGTCCCATTTTTAATTTAGCTCTCACAGTATTTGCTTCCTCATCCATTTGCACGCGTCTCAGGTTTATGTAAAGAATAAACACGGCGTGAAATAAGATAAGTAAGCCAAGTAAAATAAAGATATGAGCCTTGCCGGGCAGGAAGCTTATAAATAGCATGATCGCAATAAAAATGATCAACAGAATCCAGAACAGTTTTCTAAATGATGGCTTCACAGCCTGTGATCTTGAAATCCATTTATTGATGTAACGTAGGAGGATAAGTGCAATAACAAATATTATGATCGCTGTGGTTAAGCCAAGCGGATTATAAAGCAGTGGTGACTGCAACACAGCCAATTCAATAATTAGAAAGCAGGCATTCCCAATCATCCTGGGAAATTCGTTTAGGAAATTTTCGTTTAGCTCGAAATAGTTTTTATGTGCTTTAAATGCTTCGGCTGCTTTGTCTTTGTCAATGCCAGCAATTTCCTGCAGTGTGTTTTCCTGCTTCGATTTTTTTATGTAGGAAATAATTCTTGATGAATACCAGCTTACATAAATCCAAAATCCGATAGCCAGAAAAAAGACCGGGCGGGTATAGTTAAATGACAGAAACCCAACCTGCGACTGATTTTCAGTAAAGGCAATGATAATATCTTTGCCCTGGCCCAGCATCCAGAAACAAAAAATAAATAAAATCAAAAAAAGGATGCCCGGAAAAAAAAGCCAAAGTGATTTCAATAGTTGGGAGATAAATCTTACTACGCGGAAACTAAAACCATTGGAAGAATTAGTCATGACAAGGAAATGAAGATTTGAATTATAAGTGTTGATTAAATATACGGCTCCGGTTTTATGAATGCAAGCTATCTATCAATAACACATACTTTAGGTCTCCATCCTTGCTACTATATAAATTTAAATGACACAATTATGACTTCATAAAAAGCCATTAACTGAAAAATTTTAGATATAAATTTGCTTCCACATTTTGAAACATATACGGCCTGATGCTTGTTAATTGAATACCCATGAAAAAGCTTACATTTTTATTTGCACTTGCATTAATTTTCACGACTTCTAAAACGTTGTCCCAGGCACGCATTACCGGCAAGATCACGGATTCAAAATCTCAGCTGTTAACTGGCATTTCAATTCATGTTTTAAATACCAATCTTGGTGCTGTATCAATCAAAGGAAATTATGTATTGCCCAAGGTGGCGCCGGGAAGGTATGTCATCCTGTTTTCGTCCGTAGGCTATGTAAATAAAAGCGAAGAAATAAAAGTAGAGAAAGATGATTTGAACATAAACGCTGTACTTGAAGAGAGTGGTAGGCGCCTTAATGAAGTGCTGGTGACTGCTCAAAAAAAAGAAGACCTTTTGCAACAGCTTCCATTGAGCGTTACAGCAATCTCAGCCAAAAGAGTTGCAGAGTCGAGGATCTGGGATAGTAAGGATATTACAGCGGTTGTTCCGAATTTATACTCGGCAGACCCAGGGGATAAAAGAAATGTTACCTCCATCCGTGGCATCACAAGTTCTTCTTACGATCCTGCTGTTGCAACTTATATCGATGGGGTAAACCAGTTCAGCCTTGATACATACATAAGCCCATTATTTGATGTGGAACGCATTGAAGTTTTACGTGGCCCGCAGGGTACGCTCTATGGCCGCAATGCAATGGGGGGAGTAATAAATATTATCACCAGGCAACCAACAAATAAAACGGATGTATTTGCAGAAGCCAGTTTAGGAAATCATGGCATACAGAGATACAGTGCCGGAATAAAGGCACCTATTATAAAAGATAAATTATTTTTCGGCGCTGCGGGATTATATGATGCGCTTGATGGTTTTTATACCAATGAATATAACAACAGCAAATATGATAAGCAACATAGTATAGTTGGCAACTATTATTTAAAATATTTGCCTAATGAAAAACTATCTGTTACGCTAAATGCAAAGCATAACAATAACCGCAACAACGGACCATTTCCTCTTGTATTTGGCGTCGACGAGGCATTTGCTAATCCATATAAGTTAAATCAAAATGCACTCACCAAAATTATTGATAACACTTTTAATACATCGCTGTCCATAAATTATACCGGGCGCAGTTTCAATTTGCAATCACAGACCTCTTACCAATCAAACTATCGTTATTATAACAAGCCCATCGACGCAGATTTTTCTCCTATTGATGGTGTTACTCTTATAAATAATTATGGCAAAAGCTGGAACAATGTGAAAGTGGTAACGCAGGAGTTTAAGCTCAACAGTGGTACAGGTTCTTCGTCGCCTTTTAAGTGGGCTACAGGCGTTTATCTTTTTTACCAAAAAAGCCCGACCAAAGCTAATACACACTTCGGAGAGGAAGGAACCAGCGCAGGCGCACCGGATAATAATTTTTCGCTAATCAATACATCAAAATCGGAAGGCTACGGGATTGCTGTTTATGGGCAGGCAAGTTATATGGTCGCAAAAAAACTAAACATTACCGGGGGACTTAGATATGATAATGAATATAAAAAATTAAGCGTTCTTGGTGAATATCAAAAAGATCCCGACCCCGCATTTGCAATAAGGCCCGATACTTCTGCTCACGCAAACTTTAATGCAGTAACTCCTAAAATAGAAATGGATTATAGTTTTAATTCAAACCATCTTTTATTTGTTTCATACAGCCGGGGCTTTAGAGCAGGGGGTTTAACTCCACTTTCATCTGATCCTTCACAGGCGGCGTTGTTTCCCTTTAAACCAGAATATAGTAACAATGCGGAAGCAGGAATAAAAAATAGTTTTTTTTCAAGCAAGCTGTTTTTTAATGTGAGCCTGTTTTATACGACTGTTACTAACGCCCAGGTACCTACGCTGATTTTGCCAGAGGCTATTACCGTTACGAAAAACACGGGAGTGCTTCATTCAAAAGGAATAGAAGGTGAGCTCACTGCAAGCCCTATAAAGGGATTGGAGATAAATTATGACGCGGGATATACAAGTGCCCGTTATAAAAATTTAAAAATCTCTCAAAACGGTAATGAGGTTGATTTAAAAGAAAAGCACCCTCTCTTTACTCCAGATTATACTTCCCTGCTTGCAATACAATACCGCTACAGCTTGGAGGATAAATCCAGGCTGGCGTTTATGTTTCGTGCGGAACTGAAGTCTGTTGGTATGCAGTATTTTGATCTTGCAAATACGCTGGAGCAAAAATCTTATTCATTAATAAATGCAAGCGCAGGCCTTAGCATCAGGCATTATCAATTGGTATTTTGGGCATGGAATATTTCAGGGAAAAAATACATTTCCTATGCTTATGATTTTGGCGCGGTTCATCTTGGTAATCCTTCTACTTATGGTGTTACTTTAAGATTCAATACAGGTTTTTGAGTTGTGCACATTTCACCCATAAAAATATTATTAACCCAGCTTTTTCTGTGTATAATTCTGTGCAGAACGGGTGCGGAATAATGACAAAAAAAATTTGGAAAGCGGAGATACTCAGTGGTATCTTTATCTCTCAATTGGAAGACGGAAGTCACTGAAAGGTGGCGGAAAACTTTCAAACGAAAGCATCGGGTCAGTAAGTAAATACAATCTTCAAGCAATTGAAAGGAGTAAGAAAACAGACTTGATGCTTTTTCTTTTATATCTTTTTACGAATCAATTGATCCTGATGAAGTCAGGCCTCCTTATTATTTGTGGATTGTATTTGAACCGCACATTTGTTGAGATATCAAACCGGAAACTTTCATTGTAATTATTTTTCCCCGGAAAGAAATAGCCCTTCAACTCAAGCGTCCCGAAAATAAGACTCTCATTCCTTGTTCTCAAGCCTCCGCCAACTGAAGAGTAAACATTTGTTGCTGAAAGGTATGGGGAAAAAACGCTTGTGTTTACAAAAACAAAAGGTGCAAAGCGAAAAGAGGCGAGCGACCACGGGCTAAAGAAAACGGACTCTGCCTTAAATGTAGCCCTTAAAGTTCCTCCTACCTGGCTATTACCAAATTCAGGTAAACCGAATGCGCTTTGCAATAGCAGGGGTTCATTTAAAACTGTATTTACCTGCTGTGCGACATCAAGATTGAAAAAAAATCTTTGCTTCCAATATGGCCCAAGCGAGCGAAGGCGCTCAACATACGCAATGCCTCCAAGTAAATTAATATCTTCAATTGCTGACTTTTTTAAATTCGCTTCAGCCCGGATTGTGTAGCTTATATAATTACTTCTCTTGTTAAAATAAGAACGGTCATAATTAAATCCAAGGAAAGACCTTACCACTTCCTGCTTCTTTGTAACTCCTGCTGTTAATGTAAGATTCAATCCTTCAGGAATATCTTCATTACGTCCGAAGCCATAAATGTATTTCGTTTTATAAAAGTTCTGCCGGAAGAACGTTATGGATCCCAATACCGCGGTGAGGTTTGTAAATTTCCAGTAATAGGAAGAGAAATACTTTTGTGGTATGTACTGAAATTGTCTGTCAATAACTCTAAGCCCTACCAGCTTTCTTAATTCGCTGTCTTCTTTTTGTTTAGTATATCCTTTTGAATTGATATTATATCCTGCCCACGCTTCGAAATTATGGTACTGGTAACGGTTGTCATGATAATAAGCAGAATCATTGCTGTACATATTTCTTGTGGAGTGATAAGATCCATTGATCTCGTAGGTCCATCTCATATACCTGTTAACGAGAGGTTTTGATAAATTTACATAGTAGAGATTTTCCTCCTGTGGCCCATCAATAGCTGAATAGAAACTTTTATAGCCCAATTCTCCGTTAATAAAACTTCCTCCGATATTTCTTTGAATAAAGCCGGCTCCAAAACCAAAATTATTTTGCCTTCTGCTGTCGAAAAGAGTTTGGAAAACAATTGCATTTCCAGTGCCTTCGAAATTGTCTTCCCGCACTTCTACATCAGACTTTTGCCAACCAATAGAGCCGATAGCGCCTCCAATCGAGAAAACGTCTTTTACCCTTACAATCACATCAACAGAGTCGGTACTTCCCGGAATAGGAAACATCTCAAAGCTTGCATCTTGTATAAAAGAAAGTTGCCGCAAAAATGCAATGTTATCAGATAACAGGTAAGGCTTTACGGTATCGTATTTTTTAAAAAAAAGATTATTCCTTATTACCCACGGTCTCGTTGTACGGTGCAAATGGTTAGCAAGCCTGGTTAATTTAGTGGTAACTTTTTTCGAAGTATCGGAGATGGGAATACCAAACGGTAATTCTTCTGTTACAATGTTTCTTATAATATATCCCTGGTATTTTAAAAATGGGGCATCATTACTTTTCGGGTCATTTAATATTTCTACCTCGGTAGAATCTTTCATAAACCCCTTGACAACTTTCACAAAAAGGCCCTTTTTATTTTTTACATAATCATCCAGTGTTTTTTTTGGTATTGAATCTTCCTGCGCAACTGCGCACAATTGCAGAAAACAACAGCCTGAGGCTAGTAGCAAAGCCATTAAAAAGTATTTGGAAGGTGTCATCAGGCTTTTAAATATTCATAAGTAAAAATAAGTAAATAAGGCGCAGGCAAATGTTATTGAAAAACTTAAGATTTTTTTGAAGTGAAAGATTTGTGCCGGGGAATGCTGGCAATTAAAAATGAATTTTTCAGGTGATCTATAGCAAGTAAATAATTACAAAGCCTGAATTTTATTTTTCAATTGATAGCACATTTTATTAAGCTTTCGTTTCTTCTAAATTATTATTGTCTCATAAGTTTTTTTGAAAAATACGTATATATGTAATGAGCAGGACGATCCTATAATGTGGAAATGCTATTATTTTTTCCCTGCCGCATAACCTTTTATTGCATAAAACAGGATGTACAGGTAAGATGGCAACATGCAGATGAGAAATGAAACCGCATTAGAAGCAATACCCTTGTCTTTCAAAGTTGTATAAAGTAATGGAAGCAGCGCTCCGCCGGCTATACCCATGATTAATAACGCTGCACCTGTTTTAGTAAATTTTCCCAGGCCATCAATTGCTAAAGGAAATATTGCAGGCCACATTAATGCGTTGGCGAGGCCAAGTAATGCAATAAAAAATATTGCTGCATATCCATTCGATACAAAAACGAGGATGCTGAAAATGATGCCAAGAATAGCAGAGAACGCCAATGCTTTCTGCTGGGTAATATATTTTGGTATGGTAAATATCCCAACTACATAACCAGCAAGCATGGAGAATAAAGTAAAGGTTGTAAAATATTTTGTTTCATCCAGGGGCATACCCAATTGCCTCCCGTATGTACCAATTGCATCGCCGGCCATTACTTCCACGCCTACATATAAAAATATACACAACACCCCAAGCATTAGATGGGGGAATTGAAGAACGCTTGTTTTTTCAACCATCGGTTTTACCGCAGGCTCTTCTTTATCTGATTCAATTTCGGGTAATGAAGAGCGGTAGATCATTATTGCCAGCATCACTAATATAATGGCTATGATTATATAGGGAGTGATAACTCTTGAAGAGAGTTCGTTCAACAAAATTTCTTTTGATGCAGCATCTGTTGTTGAAGAAATTTGCTCCTGAAGTTTTCCGGCATTTTTTAAAACAAGTGCACCAAGTATTATCGGGCTTAACATACCTGCCACTTTATTACAAATGCCCATTATGCTTATGCGCTTTGCAGCGCTTTCTATGGGGCCGATAATGCTTATGTATGGATTGCTGGCTGTTTGCAACAAAGCCAGCCCCATTCCCTGTACAAATAATCCTGTTAAAAATAAAGCGAAGGCCCTTGTATTCGCCGCAGGAATAAAAATTAACGAACCAATCGCCATGACCAACAACCCCAGGGCCATTCCATTTTTGTACCCTGTTTTTTTAAGAATAAATGATGAGGGTATAGCAAGGAAAAAATAGGCCATGTAAAAAGCAAAAGTTACAAAGAAGGCTTCTATATCATTATTTAACTGGCAGGCCAGTTTTAAAAATGGTATTAATGTTCCATTCAACCAGGTTACAAACCCAAACACAAAAAATAAAACACCAATAATAATAATTGCATAGTTGTTGTTTTGTTTTGTCTGCATAAAAAGTTTTTTGTGTTAGTGATCTTGAAAAGTACAAATACTATTTGTTATAAAGCATAATCAGCAAATATCAAACGTTTGCATAAAACGCTTTGTGTGTAAGCGTTTGCGTATTGTTTAATTTTTTTCCTGCCTATGTTTGGCTTGCAATTGAAAAAGCTAACTTGTGAATGCAATCTTAAAACCCCTGAATACGGCCCGCTTCTTTTTTGGAACTAATTATTACTATCATGAAAAAAATAAAACTGAGCATCCTTTTTATTTTATGCTGCACTGCATATGCTCATGCCCAGGGAAATACAATAAAAATTGTTTTTCAAAATAATGAAATGTGGTGGTGCGGTATCATCAACCATGGGCAGTTGATGCCTTTCTCTGCCGTTACAAAATATTCCAATAATTTATTGGGCAATAATGAAGGTAACCAGGTGCAGCCTTTGTTACTTTCTAATAAAGGAAGGTATATATGGAGTGAAGAGCCTTTTAAATTTTCAATAGCAGGCGGAGAAATAAACGTTGACGGTTTAGGCATCATTGATACAGGCAAAGCAGGAGCAACCCTTAAAGAAGTACAGCAATATGTTCGTAAAAAATATTTTCCTGCTGACGGTAAAATGCCAGACTCTCTTTTGATAACAAAACCGCAATACAACACCTGGATAGAATTGAATTACAATCAAAACCAGGAAGATGTATTAAAATATGCACATGCCATCATTGACAATGGCTTAATGCCCGGCGTGCTGATGATAGATGACACCTGGCAGGAAAACTATGGTGTGTGGGATTTTTACCCCAAAAAATTTCCGGCACCTAAAAAAATGATGGATGAATTACATAGCATGGGATTTAAAGTAATGCTGTGGGTTTGCCCCTTTGTAAGTGCAGACAGTAAAGAATACAGGGAGCTTTCGGAAAATGACGCCTTGTTAAAAGACAGTAAGAACAATGGTGAATCTTTATTGGTGAAATGGTGGAATGGCTTTTCCGCAGAACTTGATTTCACAAACCCCGTTGCCGTAAGCTGGTTCCAGGGACGGCTTGATTATTTACAAAACACCTATGGTGTAGATGGCTATAAATTAGATGCGGGGGATTTTGAATACTATCCGCCAAATATTATATCAATGAAACAAATTACTGCTAACGAGCATAGCCGGTTATTTGCAACCATCGGCTTAAAATATCCCTTAAATGAATACCGGGCGTGCTGGAAAATGGGAGGAAAACCACTGGTACAAAGGCTAAGGGACAAAGAACATAATTGGGTTGATATAAAAACATTAATTCCGGATATGTTATTGCAGGGGCTTGTTGGTTACACCTATGCATGCCCCGACATGATTGGCGGCGGAGAGATCGGCTCCTTTTGGGGTAATAAAAATAACCTAGACCAGGATTTAATTGTACGCTCCGCGCAATGCCACGGCCTCATGCCAATGATGCAGTTTTCAGTAGCGCCGTGGCGTGTGTTGGATAGTATACATTTTGATGCGGTAAAAAAAGTGATTACAGTAAGAAATAAATTTATGCCTGTTATTATGGAATTAGCAAAAGCTTCTTCTACTACAGGAGAGCCAATTATAAAATACATGGATTATGTATTTCCAAACCAGGATCTTTCTGCCGTGAACGATCAGTTTTTATTGGGAGACAGCATCATGGTTGCACCCATGCTTGACAATAAAAATAAAACACGGATGGTGAGGTTTCCAAAACTCAGCAAAGGCAAATGGATTGGTGACGATGGGAAAATGTATAAAGGTGGCACCACAGTTGAAATAGATGTTCCACTGAACAGGTTGCCATATTTTGTGATAAAATAAAATAAGCAAATTAACTGGAGGAGAGTGTATCAGTTTTAAAGGGTATCAGCCGGAGAAGTTATCTTACCTTTTATAAAGCACCACAAAAACAGGTGGTGCTTTTTGTTTATTTTATATTGAGTCAAATTGCAGAAGTATTGCACAGCTCTACAATCAGGATGAAATGATCTTTATTAGATCTTTTTCCTTTTCAAGTAGCCTTTTTAAAAGAGTTACCTGGTTGTTTGCCCTTACAAAATTTTGACCCTCATATTTTGCCCCATAATAAACATCGTTGTTGATATAGTCAGTTATAAAACGGAGCGCCTGCATATAAATCATAAATTTACCGGCATAAATAAAATGATTTTTTTCCTCAGTTGATAGTTCTTCATTCATTTCACTTAGATAGCCTTTGGCGATGGCTTTAAAATAATCGGCTCTTATTTCAATCTTGCTGATATCTTTTTCTTCTTCGCTTACAGGTGACAGGTAGGTACGCATCATATCACCCACATCGCTGATGAAATAGCCGGGCATTACAGTATCAAGATCAATTACACAAAGCCCTTTGTCTTTATCATCAAACAATACATTGCTTATTTTAGTATCATGATGAGTTACCCTTTGCCTGAATGCAGGATTGATTAAAATACTTTCATAAGTATCAGCAATATTTCTATGCTCTTTAATAAACCAAATCAGTTCCTGCGATTGTTCAATCCGGTTTTTATTTCCATTTTCCAACGCCTCAAAAAATTGGGAGTAGCGCAAGGAAAGATTATGAAAATTCGGGAGAGTAATTTGTAATTTTTCAACCGGGAAGTGTGATAAAAGCCGTGTGAATTTTCCAAACGCTTTTGCTGCTTCAAAAGCCTGGCCCGGCTTTTGGGCCGCATTAATGGTATGCGATTGTTTTACAAATGGGAATATGCGGAAATAACCTTTGCCTTCAATAAAAACCATCTCTTCATTCTTACATGTTTTTCCCGGAGCCATAAATAAATATTCCGGGTACGTCAGAGCCAGGTAATCATCAAGCATGCGTAAGTTAAAAGCTATCGCAGAGGGATGCTTAAAAACACCGTCATTAATTCTTTGTAAAATAAAATCTCCATGCGAATTTTTTATTCTCCATGTCTGGTTAATAAGGCCATTTTTTATCGGTTCAACTTCTGATTGAGTGTGCTGCAAATCATATTCAGCAAGTATTTGTTGGAACATTGATAATGATTCAGGAATTGTTGTTATTCAACAAACTTATGTGAGTTAAATGTATCGTCAAAGCGCAAACGATTGCCTGTTTTTTGAATCATCTGAATTTAAAATGATATAGAATTTAAAAAAAAGACTTGAATACGTAGAAACATTTTGAATAAGTTGTTAGAAACTTAGGGCAGCGCAACTTTTTTTGGTTGGCTTATTTTTCATGAATTATCAGTCGTCCTTCTATAAGAATGTTACGATAATTAATTGCTTCATCTTCCTTTTCTTTATCGCCAAGTAATTCAAATAAAATTTCAGTGGCTTTTTTTGCTTGCTCGTAAGGATACTGTTCCACGGAAGCCAGCGGCGGGAATTCAAGATAATTTG
>JBDUEG010000082.1:0-11566 GCA_040002575.1 Ginsengibacter sp. | reverse complement strand
TTTAACTTTTTCAACCACGTGTGTATAAGTAATTTAGTTAAACAACTTTTGTAGTTTTTATATTTGATACAAGCTCACGCTAAATCCGTTTTAATCGAATTTTTTTAAATTTAAATTTAAGCCCGATTGACAGACACAATCATTAACCTCGAAACTGTAAACCCTATAGAATTTTTTGGTGTCAATAATGGAAAACTCGATATTCTCAAAAAGAAATTCCCCCGCCTCAAAATATTAAGTCGTGGTACACAAATCAAGCTAAGTGGTGCGCCTGAACAAATTGAAGATGCAAGAGATAAGATAAATCTTGCGGTTCAATATCTCGAACGCAACGGGCACATGAGCGAGAATTACCTGGAGCAGATCCTGGGTGGTGACGATGAAAAAGTAATTGACAATTTTATTGAACGCAATCCAAGTGACGTATTGGTATTCGGGCCAAATGGTAAAACTGTAAGAGCAAGAACTGCTAATCAAAAGGCTATGGTGCACGCTATTGATAAAAACGACATCGTTTTTGCTATAGGCCCTGCAGGTACCGGTAAAACTTATACGGCGGTTGCGCTGGCCGTGAGAGCACTCAAGAATAAGCAGGTAAAAAAAATAATCCTTACAAGGCCGGCTGTTGAGGCCGGTGAAAATCTTGGATTTCTTCCCGGCGATCTTAAAGAGAAAATTGATCCATATTTAAGGCCATTGTATGATGCGCTCGATGATATGATACCTGCAGATAAGCTTGGCTACTACATGACAACACGTACTATTGAAATTGCGCCCTTGGCTTATATGCGTGGCCGCACACTTGATAATGCTTTCATTATTCTTGATGAAGCCCAGAACTCGACTGATCTGCAGCTAAAAATGTTTTTGACAAGAATTGGCTCTAATGCAAAGGCGATCATTAATGGTGATGTTACCCAGATCGACCTTCCACCTAAAATTAAAAGCGGTCTTGAAAAATCTGTAAGGATATTACAAAACATAGATGGCATTGGCCATGTGCAACTTGATGAAGAAGATGTGGTAAGGCATAAGCTTGTGAAGGCGATCATTAAAGCCTATGATAAAGAAAAAATAAAGGAGATGGAACTTCATAAATGATTTTATTTTGGAAAAATATTTGATAAAAAGGCGGCTGTTTTGCTGCCTTTTATTATTTATAACAGCATGTAATTATAAAGTAGATAACAATAGGAATATCTCAGCAAACCAAAATTCAATAAGTGATGAGCTCAATATTGATGAAGACTTTAAAGCAATAGCACAGGCAAAAAAATTTGTAAAACAGGGAGATCTTATTTTACGCACAGGCAGAGACTTTACGAGTGATATGATGCGACGCATGTCAACAACCGACAAAACCTATTCACATTGTGGAATTGCAAGCTTTGAAAATGATACCCTATTTGTCTATCACGCCATAGGCGGAGAATGGAACCCTGACCAAAAATTAAGAAGAGATACTTTTGAATTTTTTTGCAACCCTTATGAAAATAAAGGATTCGGAATTTTCAGGTATAGCTTAAGTAATAATGAACAGTTGAAAGTGGATTCCACCATACAGGATTTTTATCACTCCGGTACAATATTCGATATGCAATTTAATCTTGAAACAAACGACAGGTTGTACTGTTCGGAATTTGTTTATAAGACAATTGAGATTGCAACAAGTGATAGAGTAAAGATTTCTGTGGATACAATGAATTCGATAAAATTTATTGCTGTAGATAATCTTTTTATAAATGCTTTTTGTAAGCAAATAACCAGGATTAAGTTCCCGGAGTAAAATATCTTGTATAAATAAATATACTTTTGCCAATCTAAAAAAACTTTTATGAAGAAAATTATCTTATTTGTTTTCACTGTATCCTTTTTTGTATTTACCGGTTGCAAATCAGGTGATGCCGGTGACCCTAAAATTGTTCTTACAAAATTCTTTGAGGCTATATCAAAAAAGAATATTGATGAAGCAAAAAAATATGTAACGAAAGATAGCGAAGGAATGATGGGTATGGTGCAAATGGGTATGCAGAGTGCAGGTGACAAATCGAACGACATGCTTAATTACGGAAAAGAAAATATAGAATTTGGAACGGCAACTATTGATGGAGATAAAGCAACCGTACCAATAAAAGATAAAAAATCAGGAGAATCTACAGACTTCACCTTAAAAAATGAAGGTGGTGAATGGAAGGTTGCTTTTGATAAATCAACGTTAATGGAAATGGCCCAGAAAAAAATGAAAGAACACGGCATGGGTGGTATGCGAGGCATGAATGATTCACTTAGTGGAATGAGCAAAGAGGATATGCAACATATTGATTCAATAAAAAACGATGCTATACAACAAGGACAAAAAATGATGGATAGTGCGAATATAAAAGGTGATAAATAGTATTAGTGTAAAAGAATAATCATTCCTGCACGTTGATTAATGATGCGAACAAGCTAAAGCACCTCCAAGGTGCTTTTTTATTTAGAACAGAAAGATATTTACCTTAGTTTTTTAAAAAAGGATAATGAATAAAATCAAGCTGTTTTTTTGTGTGATTGTCATAGCTCTTGCTGCGTGCAATAATTCGCCGGAAGCAAAGAAAACAGACCCGCTTGAGTCCGGCAGAGGATTTATAGAAGCCTCCCTGCAAGGAGACTACAATGAAGCGAAAAAATATTTATTACAGGATAGTACCAACATTGAATATTTTAATGGCCTGAAAGATTTTAATGGTAAAAGAAGCAAGGAAGAAAAAGAAGGGTACAAGGATGCGAATATCCTTATTGATTCCACACAAAAAATATCTGATTCTGTAACGATCATAAGTTACTCCAATACATATAAAAAGAAACCTTCCAAATTGAAAATGGTGCGGCAAAATAATGAGTGGCTTGTTGACTTTAAGTATACTTTTACCGGCAATATGTAATTGCATCAAAGTACTTTCAGGCCAATTAAATTATCAATTCGTATCAATTAACGACAGATAAAATGAGAATGATAATAGCCGTCGGAGTTGGTAGCTGTATAGGCGGCATATTGAGATACCTGCTTTCCCTACTGATACAAAACAGGTCTTTGTCTACTTTCCCCTTTGGCACTTTAACTGTAAATATTATAGGTTGTTTTTTGATCGGCGTAGCTTTTGGCTTTAGCGAAAGAGATCTTATCTCGATGGAATGGAAACTTTTTTTTGTTACAGGATTATTAGGGGGTTTTACAACCTTCTCTTCGTTCTCGATTGAAACAATAACCTTGCTACGCACAGGGCACAGTTGGCTTGCATTGTCTTATATTGGCTTAAGTCTTATTATAGGGCTTATTGCAACATTTACTGGTATCTCTATTATTAAACTATTTTAAACGATATAATTATTACTAATTAAAAATACCAGTTTATGTATGTACTACACCCATGGCACGGAGCACATTACGGTGAAGATGCCCCGGCCCTCGTAAATGCTTTGATAGAAATACCGCAGGGTTCCAAATCAAAATATGAGATTGATAAAAAAACAGGCTTGCTAAAACTTGACCGGGTTATTTATTCTTCTTTTCACTACCCTGTAAACTATGGCCTCATTCCACAGACATTAGGCCAGGATGGCGATCCGCTTGATATACTTGTCATGTGTTCCGAATCTATACAGCCTTTGTGCCTGGTGGAAGCATATGTAATCGGCAATATGCAGATGATCGATACGGGACTTATAGACGACAAGATAATAGCGGTTGCTGCAAAAGATCCGGGCGTGAATTATATTAAAACTATGGATGATCTGCCGCAGCATTTTATAAGAGTTCTTAAAAATTATTTCGAGCAATATAAGGTCCTGGAAAATAAAAAAGTGGAGATCAATGATTTTCAAACGAAGGAGAAAGCCTTTGAAATAATAAATGAATCTATTGAATTTTATAAACAAACATTCCCTAAGTAATCTTTACTCAACTTTATTTTATGAGCTTACATGCAGTTGTTATTTTGATAATTATAGGATTGGCTGCCGGCATAATGGGTGGTCTCGTCGGAATTGGTGGTGGGATCGTAATCGTACCAGCTCTTGTTTACTTTTTAAGCTTTTCACAGAAGGAAGCGCAGGGTACTTCACTGGGAATATTATTGTTACCCATAGGTATACTTGGTGTGTGGCAATATTACAAGGCGGGGTATGTAGATATGCGAATTGTATGGCTTGTAGCCGTAGGGTTTTTAGCAGGAAGCTATATAGGAAGTAAAATTTCCCTCAGCTTACCGCAGGAAATGGTAAAAAAGATTTTTGCAATTCTAATGATTGCTGTGGCCTTCAAAATGCTTTTTATAGACAAGAAAGCAAAAGAAGATGATGGTAAGAATGTTTCCACCACCACTTCGTTTTCAAATAAAATTTCTAAGAAGTTGTGACCATTAAAAATATCTTTTGATAATTCTCAACCGGTGTGTTTGCTGCTTTGTCTCCGAATTTACTATTCCCTGGTTGTCAATTTTATCTATGCGCACCTTGCCTGACGAATGAATTATCTCATGCTGGTTAAGCAAGATTCCGACATGTATAATTTGCCCTTCCTCATTATCAAAGAAAGCAAGGTCGCCGCAATTAGCCTGCTGTAAAAAATTTACAATATCTCCTTTCTCTGCCTGCTGCGAAGCATCTCTCGGTAACTGTTTATTTATAAATTTATAAGTCATTTGGGTGAAGCCGCTGCAATCAATTCCAAAAACGGATTTACCACCCCATAAATAAGAAGTGTTCAAAAATTTATAGGCTACCTGCTTGATTATTTTAGGAGTGATTTTAATTTCTTCCGGGTTCCATACTTCTCCCTTAAAATGCACTGAATTTTTTCTCCAGAATGCCATCCCATTTTTGAATGCTGAAAGAGAACTGCCCAGGGGTACAAACATATAATGACCATTGTAATCCACTTCATTTACCCAACTTGCTGTAAGGTCTTTATCAGTTTTTGTATAGTGCCCTTCGTCAATTTCAGCCAGGTGGCTGAACTGGCACCATCCTTCATAGCCATCGTACTTTAAAGCCACCTTTACCCAATTACCTACACCTGCCTCTTTTATAATAGACTTTTCTCCAAATAGTTGCTGTGATACCATTTCAGATTTATGTGAGGGTTCGGATCGTAAGGGACTTACGGGCACACAGCACACTGTGTATTGCATAGAGTTGAATGTGTTTATTAAAAATGTAAATTATGGAATTTATTTATGTTTACATCTCATAGAAATAAATTGTAACGCACTTGCAATCGCAGAACGACAGCCATTTAAACGATGACGAATTACTTAACAGTTTTTACGCCGATCAGGATAATAGATGGCTTGGAATATTACTTCCCCGGTACACTCTCCTGCTCCTGGGCGTCTGTATGAAGTATTTAAAAAACGAAGAAGATGCCAGGGATTGCGTACAACAGGTTTTTCTTAAAGTAATCGACGAGCTGCATAAGTATAAAGTGGATTATTTTAAAAGCTGGATTTATATGATTGCAAAGAACCAGTGCCTTATGATACTCAGGAATAAGGGTAAAATACCGGTTGAACTAAATGAACAAATTATAAAAGCGCCGGACGAAACAACAGATAGAACTTCACATATTGAGAAAGACGTTCTTCTTACTAAAATGCAAAGGTGCCTGACGGATCTAAGTGCGGAACAGCAACAATGTGTAACTTTATTTTACCTTGAAAAGAAATCTTACACAGAAATCGCAGTTGCGACAGGGTTTTCGATGCTACAGGTAAAAAGTTATATTCAAAATGGAAAGAGAAACCTGAAATTAATGATGGAAGGCTGATGTGCCAGCTATTAAATTTGAAACATTGAACTGACATGAATGATGATTTATTAAACATATTATCCAGCAGCAATAAAGATATTGACAATCAAAAACTGATGGATTACCTGAGTGATAAATTATCAGCGGAAGATAAGCATGCGCTTGAAAAACTAATGGTGGATTCTGAATTGATGAATGACGCCGTGGAAGGACTTAATGATTTCAAAAGCAAACGGGACATTGCTGCGTCGGTGGAACAGCTGAACGTGCATCTTAAAAAACAAATAGAAAAGAAAAAATCAAAAAAAATAAAACGCAGTATTAAGAACCTTACTTCATTATATCTCACTATAATATTAATTCTTGTAATTATCCTGGTTGCGTTTCTTATCATTATGAAAAGCATCGATAGTGAAAAGACATCAAATAATATTCCGGGAGAAAAAGAAAGTGTGGCTTACCAGTTCAGGAGAACCTATTAAAATAAAATTCCTCTGTGAAGAGGAATTTTATTTTAACCACGAGATTAATTATTATTTAGCACTATCCTTCATCATCATCTTATCGTCCTTCATCATCTTATCATCCATCATCATCATTTTACCGCTTGCGTCCATCATATGACCATCCTTGTCCATCATCTCGCCATTTTTCATCATCATAGTCTTGCCATCTTTCATTACAACTTCTCCTGAAGGTTTTACTTTACAGCCATCAGTGCAAGTCATCGTTTCAGTCATTTCCATAGTCTTGCCGTCTTTCATCATCATCATCTTGCCATCTTTCATCATCATCATCCCGTCCTTCATTTCCATAGGAGCGGCCATAGGTTCGCTGCTCATCATAGATGATGAATCAGATTTCATAGCATCGTTCGTCATCATACTTGACGAATCCGAACTCATAGTCTCATCCGTCTTTGAAGTACTGCTATCATTGCAGGCAGCCATCATTGCAGTAATTGTTACAATTGCAAATAATTTTTTCATGTGTTTTTAATTTAGATTTTTTAATTGGCGCAAAACTATTCAAAATTTATGAGATAGTCGGCAATGAATTATCACAAAAGGATACTATTTCTTTCTAAAAAAAATGCGAACAGGCACACCTGTAAGATCAAATTCTTCCCGCATCTGGTTTTCAAGATAATTTTTGTAAGGCGTCTTTATATCGTCAGGAAAATTACAAAAGAAAGCAAAAGAGGGTACGGTGGAAGGCAATTGTGTAACATACTTTATTGTAACAGCATGGCCTCTTACAACAGGCGCATGGTAAGATTCAACGGCCTTGAGCATCACATCGTTGAGCTTCGAAGTTGGTATTTTTTGCTTCCTGTTTTCATAAACCTTTAAGGCAGCTTCCATTGCCTGGTATATTCGAAGCTTTTCAGTTGCTGAAATAAAGATGACAGGAACGTCAGTAAATGGAGCCAGCTTTTGCTTTAAAGCTTTTTCGTAATCACGCGCCGTATTAGTTTCCTTCTTTACGGTATCCCATTTATTTACAAGCACCAGCAATCCTTTTCCCTTTTTCTCTGCCAGGGAAAAAATATTAATGTCCTGTGCAGTAATTCCTTTTTCAGCATCCAGTAACAGCAAGCAAACATCAGCCTCATCTACCGCTTTCACCGCACGTATCACAGAGTAAAATTCGAGGTCTTCATTCACTTTTGTTTTACGCCGGATACCGGCAGTATCTATTAATACAAATTCTTTATTAAAAAGATTATAGACTGTGTGAATTGAATCCCTGGTAGTTCCGGCTATATCACTTACAATGGTTCGCTCCTGGCCAGTGAGGGCATTTAAAAGCGATGATTTTCCAACATTAGGCTGTCCAATAATTGCGAACTTCGGTAAGCCAGTATTGTCTTCAATCGGTTCTGCAGGAATGATTGAGCAAACTTCATCTAATAACTCTCCGGTACCGGTGCCGCTGACTGAAGAAATAAAAAATATTTTTTCAAATCCCAGTCCATAGAACTCTGACGCTTCAAGAAGCCGGGCATGGTTGTCAACTTTATTAATAACCAGGTAAACTGGCTTCGGTGAGCCACGCAACATTTCAGCCATTTCCTGGTCAAGACTTGTAATACCTGTAGTAACATCGCACATAAAAATAATCGCATTGGCTTCCTCAACTGCAATATGTACCTGTTTTCGGATTTCACGTTCAAAGATGTCGTTACTATGCGCAACAAAACCGCCTGTGTCTATGAGATTAAAACTTTTACCAACCCATTCTGCTATGCCGTATTGCCTGTCCCGGGTAACTCCGCTTATATCATCAACAATAGCCTTTCGCTGCTCCAGCATACGATTAAAAAATGTGCTCTTGCCCACATTCGGGCGCCCGGTTATAGCTACTGTATAAGACATTTAGAATTTTTCTGTAAAAAGCGCAAAGGTATCGTTTATGAAACTCGCGGGTTTACTTTTAGCATTTCCATTTTTACGAAAGCTGTAAAGATGTTTTGAGGAGTTTTAGATCATCAAAGAACTGGGGATAGGATTTTTTTACTGCCTCTGCCTCCGCAATCTCCGTTGTGCCCTTTGCTTTTAGAGCTGCGACAGCACATGCCATAGCAATGCGATGATCATTGTGAGAGGTAACTTTAGCGCCCCTTACTTCTTTTCCGCCCTTTATTGTCATTGTATCATCCACTAACTCTATGGGAACATTCATTTTGGCGAATTCATTTTTAAGCGTAAGCCCCCGGTCACTTTCTTTATGTAACAACCTGCTCACTCCCTTTATTACAGAAGTACCCTTACAGTACGAAGCAAGCGCAACGAGTGGTGGAAACAAATCAGGACAATGCGTGGCATCAAAATTAAATGCTGATAGAGGCCTGCTTTCTACAGTAATTCTATTTCTTTCAGTTGTTACAATTGCCCCACTTGATTCCAATGCATTCAATATCTTTTTATCGCCCTGTGTAGAACTGATGTCTGCATCTTTTACAGTCACTTGACCGCCGATGGCTCCTGCAACCAGTAAAAAGGCAGTATTGCTCCAGTCACCTTCTACTCTATATTTTATGCTATGGCCACTTTTTGAGCTTTTTGGCGAAAATGTAAACTTCTCATAATTTTCATTTTCGACATCATAGCCGAATTGTTTTAGGATGTCGAGTGTGAGGTCGATATAAGGTTTACTGGTAAGATTATTTACCGTAATACTAACGGGAACTGTACATGCTTTTGCAAAAGCAATGATAAGACCTGTCAAAAATTGTGAGCTTAAAGATCCGTCAACCACGATATTAGCGGGCTGCAAAGGACCTTTAACAGTCACCGGCAGTTTACCAATGTTTGATTGTACGGTAACTTTTAGCTGGGGCAGCACTTTGTCAAAGAAATCTATGGGCCTTGTGAGTATACTTCCTTCGCCAATGAAAGTAATATCGTAGTTAAACAATGCAGCCACCGGAAGGAACATTCTCAGCGACAAGCCGCTCTCTCCACAGGAAACTATGACATGTTTTTTTTTATCGGGCGAATTAAAGATATGAGGTGCAGAGGTTATTACAAGTTCACGCTGCAAAGTATCTACAGAAGCACCGAGTTTTCGGATGATGTCTAATGCGGCCATCTCGTCATTACTTTGGCCTGCATTCTCGATAATTGTAGTTCCTCCCGTGATTAAGGCCAGGGCGCAAGCCCTCTGCATGCTGCTTTTTGATGAAGGTGCATTAATGGACCCGGTAATTTTGGAAGGTGAAATACGTGCTATCACTATAATATATTTTTGAAAATTTCCTGGAATTTTTCCATTTGAATAGATTGTACCGATGCTTTGCCTATTTGATCCAGCACAACGAAACTGATATTACTTCCTGCTTTCTTTTTATCATGCTGTAATACATCCCATGTTTTTTGCTTATCAAAATTAAACGAGACTGGCAATTGATATTTTTGCAGGAGGTCAATAACTTCTTTCTTTTCAGCTGAATCGAAATTATTTATTCTCTCTGAAATATTGCATGCGGCGACGATGCCGATACTAATTGCATTTCCATGAGAAAGCTTACTCGTGTTTTCGATGGCATGCCCAATAGTGTGACCAAAATTCAGCAATTTCCTTTCTCCCATTTCAAACTCGTCATTTGCCACAACATTATATTTGATGTCTATATTTTGCTTTATAAGATTTCCGGTCATTTCAACCGAGGATTGAAATTTCATTAGTGAATGGTGTTTTAGAAATTCAAACATGCTTTTATCTTTAATGCATGCATGTTTTATTATCTCCGCAAACCCATTGATCCATTCGCTGTCAGGTAATGTTTCTAAAAGTGTATAATCATATAAAATAAACTCCGGGTGATTTATTACTCCAACGAGGTTTTTATACACCCCTACATCAATTCCATTTTTGCCACCAATTGATGCATCCACCATTGCCAGTATGCTTGTGGGCACAAACCCGAACTTTACTCCACGCATGTAAACTGAGGCAACAAACCCTGTAATATCTGTTACTACGCCGCCGCCAATTCCGACGATGTAGGTTTGCCTGTCAGCCTGTAGGTCGATTAGCTGGGAGATAATTTGATTTACCGTTTCCTGGTTTTTATGTTGCTCCCCAGGCTTAACAATAATTAATTTCCATCCGGAGAATTTGCCCTTATGCGCTTCGTATACGTTTTCGTCAGTGATCAGTATAGCATGCTGTTTCTGAACAATTGTTTCCAGGTTTCCGAGATCAGCATCAAAAAAACAATCAACAACCTTTGTTGAAAATTTGTATTGAATTGCAGAATTAATCATTCATAATTTTATTCTGATGATTAATACTTTCAAGGTGAACCGCATCGAAATATTTAGTAATAAATTCTTTACTAAGGCCAAGCTTTTCACCTTTTGTAAAAGCCCTTGCAAGAATATCGTTCCAGCGGTTGGTTTGAAGGATGGTAATATTATTATCTCTTTTATACACACCTATTTTGTCTGCGATCTTCATACGCTGCCCTATAAGAGTCATTAATTCGTCGTCGATATGATTTATCTGCTCCCTAAGGGTAGCCAATGCCGTTATGAACTCCTGCTTATCGGTATTTTCAAAACGCCAGATAAGGTCATCAAGCATTTCACTTAAACGTTCAGGAGTTACCTGCTGTTTTGCATCACTCCATGCATTATCAGGGTCTATATGACTTTCAATCATCAATCCGTCAAAATCGAGGTTAATACTTTTCTGTGCAACACTCTGCAAGAGAGTACGATTACCACAAATATGTGAAGGATCACAAATCAGCAGCATATCCGGAAATCTTCTTTTCATTTCTATAGGGAGATGCCACATAGGAGCATTTCTAAATTCAGTGTTGCCATAATTTGAAAAGCCGCGATGTATCATACCGACCTGTTTAATGCCTGCTTTATGCAATCTCTCGATACCACCACTCCACAATTCAAGGTCAGGATTAATTGGATTCTTAATAAGTACAGGAATATCTACGCCACGCAAAGCATCGCATACTTCCTGCACGCTAAATGGATTAACCGTTGTTCGTGCCCCAATCCACAGCATATCAACATCAAAATGTAAAGCATCCTGCACATGCTTGGCTGTTGCAACTTCCACAGTGATGGGCAGTCCTGTGATTTTTTTCGCCTGAGCCATCCATGGTAAGCCCTTCACTCCTATGCCCTCAAACATCCCTGGCTTTGTACGAGGCTTCCATATGCCGGCACGAAGCATATCTACTTTGCCTGTTTTCGCAAGTCTCGTAGCAGTTTCTATTACCTGCTCTTCAGTCTCTGCACTGCATGG
>JBDUEG010000081.1:0-11613 GCA_040002575.1 Ginsengibacter sp. | reverse complement strand
TCATCTTCAAAAATTGAAGGTGAACAAATGGAAGTTGACAGTTATGTAAAACACAAAATGCAAGACATTGAGTATTTACCTGGACTTGTAGAGAAGCCCAACGATTTATTTCAGGCATATCTTTTTGCAAAAGAAAATAAATTGAGCAAAGGAACTTTTCTGCAAAGCCACATATTGCTTTCAACACATTTGCTGCCGGAAAAAGGGAGAGGTGTTTATCGCCAAAATGAAATGTTGATAATGGAACACAAAACAGGAAGAATACAATATGAAGCAGCACCATACAGCATTGTAAAATCTGAAATGGAAAAACTTTGGAATGATATTGACACACTCTTAAAACAAAAACTTAGCACCGAAAAATCTTTCTATTACGCTTCTTACATTCACTTGGTGTTTGTAGATATTCATCCGTTCAATGATGGAAACGGCAGAGCAGCAAGGTTGTTGGAGAAATGGTTTCTTTCTGAAAAGTTGGGAGAGGCAGCCTGGTATATTCAATCAGAAAAGTATTACTACCATCACGTAAACGATTACTACAAAAATCTAAATCGCTTAGGAATGTTTTACGATAAACTGAATTACGCAAACGCGGACCGGTTTTTACAGATGCTTCCAAACGCAATTAATTACAAAGGATAATCAATGAGCAACTTATCTAGAAAATTACAATTTCAATTCGCCCCATCCTTTACGGTAGTCCCTTTTTACAAACTGATTTGCCGGTTCAAAATTGGTGATGCGCATATTCTCGCCATCCCATTTATAGTTAAGGTAACGGCCAGGCGTAGTGTATTCTTCCTGGTCGCCATAAACAGGATCGTGCCTGGTCACTTTTGTTTTTAAATTAAAGCAACGCAGCAAGAGATTACCCATTAACACAGTCTCTGTCAGCGGGCCTGCATAGCCTTCAAACGGGGAATCAACTTCCATATTTCCGTAGCCTGCAATGCATGCATCAACCCATTGCCACCAATGCCCGTCCATTCCGCCTTCTACGCGGGGATATTTTGCCGGAACGTTTATTTCCTTATTTCGCGACAGCGGTAAAAGCCTTGGATATAAGCCTCCCCATCCGCAAGACATCTTGCCCTTTGAACCAATAAAAAGCGAACCGCCTTCATAGTCATCCATTGATGCCATTTCCAATCCTGCGTCTCCATCGCCAAGTTCTTTAACCCGGTCTGGTATAAGCCCGCCATCCATCCAATACAGCTGCAGGTCGCGGCCATCTTTTAGTTTAAAAGTATATCTCAGCTTCGTTGATACAGGTATGCTTTCAGGATCGTCAGATTCTTTAAAAATGCCTGAGTATATAGTGGTGGCATCGCAGGTTACTTCGGTCGGATAACCAAGATTAAATAATTTAAATGAAGGGCCTATAATATGACAAGCCATATCTCCGAGGGCACCCGTACCAAACCGCCACCATCCTCTCCAGTTGAAAGGAACAAGGTTATCTATATAATCTACATACTCAGCTGTCCCGAGCCAGAGATCCCAATTGAGGCCTGCAGGAACGGGAGGTTTAGCATTGGGCCAGGGAATGCCCTGCGGCCAAACAGGCCTGTTGGTCCAATTGTAAACTGATTGTATGTCTCCTATTAAACCGGCTTCCAGCCATTCTCTCATTAAACGCATACCATCACCCGATGCGCCCTGGTCGCCCATTTGTGTAACCACTTTATATTTTGATGCCGCTTTCGTTAATATCCTTGCTTCATAGATATCATGTGTTAGCGGCTTCTGAAGGTATAGATGCTTTTTCAATTGCATAGCGCTTAAGCCAACTATTGCATGGTTATGATCGGGAATAGCTACCGACACTGCATCAAAATGTTTGTTTTCCTTTTCAAACATTTCACGCCAGTCATGATAGAAGGGGGCCTTAGGGAATTCCTTGCGACGTTTAGCAGCCATGCGATCATCCACATCACATAAAAAAGCTACCTCCGCATTTTTTTTAGGCGCCGTCGCATAGTGATGAATGTCGCTTTCTCCTTCACCTCCGCAACCCACGCAGGCAATGTATAATTTATCGCTTGGTGCAACATAGCCCCTGCCTCCAAGTACATGCCTGGGCACTATATAAAAGGCTGCAGCAGCCAACGCAGAATTTTTAATAAATTTTGCCCTGCTCATTTCTACCGGGCTATTTACTTTTTCTTTATTTTCCATATGTTCATTTGTTGCTGTTACAATTGTTTTATTTTGATATTACGGAAAAGAAGCTTTCCGTTTTCAGTACCCTGGAAAGAGAGATGCCCTTTCTTAAATGTACCGAAGCCGGGCCATTCGGTAAATTTGCTGTTTGCTACCAGTTTAGCCCATTCGTCCGTCCAGAAGTAAGTATCTATTATTTTATGATTGTTTTGAAACAGCTGAACGTGCCCGTCCTTTGCTTTGATTTCATACAAGTTCCATTTACCGCCCGGTGTCACCCATTCTGTGTCGGCAGCCATCAGGTCATAAATATCACCTGCCCTGCATTTGTTTATCCTGCTATCACTCATCACACATAGATCTGTTATTTGCATTTCGGGGCCTGATTCGTAGGTATCATGGAACTGCGGAGCCTCGCTTACATAAAACATCAAGCCGCTGTTACCACCTGGCTCTACCATCCATTCGACCTTGAAATCAAAATTGTCAAACTCTTCATCCGTAACCAGGTCTTTGTAATCAGCATGCTTGCTCTTGCTGTTTTTAATAAGCGAGATTGTTCCGTTTTGCACCTGCCACGACTTACCCGGTTTACTCTCCTGGAAAGAATGCCATCCTTTTAAATCTCTTCCATTAAAGAGCAATTGCCACCCGTCTTTTTTTTCAGCAGCAGTGAGCATGTTAGGCGTTTGCGCATACACGCTGTTTGAAATAAAGGCTAACATGCATATACATCGAATCGTAAACTTTTTTGACATGGGTAATCAGTTTTAATTGAAGAATTAATTAACAGAAATAGTTTTCAGCAATCGTGTAGGGGTAAAGCTTAAATGCATGGTCAAGGTAAGAATTATTTTCATGGGGGAAAAAATATAAAGCTGGTTAAGGAATGCGTATCGCACAAAACGCCAGGCTTGTTAGAGGCCTGCAACCTGGAGCTTTATCTGTTTTAAAAAAGAGAAGAACCCGGTAAAAGTTTGAAAACAATCACAAACAAAAAGCCACCTCTTTAGTGAGATGGCTTGTTCCTTTAAACTATTAGCTTTCCTAATTTACATCTTTACCCTGGCTAAGTGTCTCTACCATTTTTGCAAGTGCATCCTTATTTACTTTATCGGGTGCAAGTGGTAACGCCAGCTTCGCATTCTTTAAAGCATTTTTATAGTCGCCGTTTGCAGAATATCCCCTCGCCAAGCCCACATAAGTGGTAAATTGATTTGGATTTTTTTGAGCATTCACTTTAAAAACTTCCAGGGCTTCTTTAGGCTTTTTTTCTGTAAGCAATTGCCTTCCATATTGATGAAGGTCAATCATACTTCCCAATGGCAGTGCTTCTTTCATAGCAGCATCGGCTTCTGTATTTTTTCCTTGCTTTTCAAGTATCATCGCTTTTGTGCTCAAAGTTTTAAAATTCTTTTGACCAACGAAAACACCATTGATAGAATAGTCGCTCCATTGTAATGCATCTTCCAAATCATTGTTAGCTGCTGCAAATTGCGCAGCCTGCACCCATGTGTCAGGGGTGAAACCTTTATCAGATCTTAATTCATTTTTAAACATTGCCAATTGGGTTTTAGGATAGTCAACTTCTACCTTAAACGGAATTTTTAATTTCTCCCACATTAAAGCGATAACAGCACTATTGTCTGTCTCATTCATAAATTCATATTTCAGCCATTCAACACTTTCATTAAGCGGTTGTGTTTTTACATTTATCCTTAGCACATCTTCTTTAGGATCATAAAAGAATGAACCCCAGGATGAAATATTCTTATTGAAAATTAATGTAGCATCCCCGTTACCCATTGCGATAAAAAAACCATAAGTGCCCGCCTGCAGGGCTTTACCCTCAACCATCACATCTGTAGTAAATGTAATTGTAGTATTCTCATTTGCGCCGGCACGCCATGGTGCTTGCTTACTGGTTCCAAAGCCGAGATCAGTAAAACCTGTATGGACAAGACCGTTCCATATTTTACCTTCTCTGCCTTTTACGCCAGGCCTGTCGTAATTAATAGTTACATCCGTGATCCCAATTCTTTCCGACACTGAAGCTTTTTTATTTCCTCCATTGGGTGGCACTGTAAGATTCTGAGCAGTAGTTGTAAGCAGTGAACATAATAAGAAAACAACAACATAAAATTTGCTTTGCATAAAATTTGTTTTTAGGTATTAAAACTAATATATAGAAAACAGGATTACTTTATTTTTTTTATGAGTGGCAGAAATTTACCTGGCGGGTGTAATTATATTCGACTCATAATACTTTACGAATTTTCGATTTCCCCTACGAATAAAAATCCAACGTTAAAGAATACTTTAATAACCGAGGTCAGCTTCCACGGGATAGTGGTCAGAATAAGGAACATGAATAATTTGTGACTGCTGTACGGAAAGCCTTTTATCTGAAAGTATATAATCAATTCGCAGGGTAGGGGAAATAAATCTAAAAGTTCTCCCGATGAAAAATCCTGTTTTAAGAAATGCATCCTGCAGTTTCCCCTTTATTTTGAAATAAGTATTTGAGTTGGGAACATCATTAAAGTCACCGCATACAATCGAAGGGTAGGGGCTCGCTTCAATTTGCTGATGAACCAACTCAGCCTGGCTATAGCGATACGTGTACCCTTTTTTCAATTTTGAAACAATAGTTCTGGAATCTTTCAATCCTTCTTTATTAGTATGCTTAAGCTTGCTCAGGCTTTGGTATTCTTCAGCCTCAAACCTTACCGATTGAAGGTGGGTTGTAAATATGCGAAATATTTTGTCCTGCACTTTTATGTCAGCATAAATTAAATGTTCTGCAGATGAATTTTTTGCATACTCAAACTTTCCACTGTCTATGATAGGATATTTTGAAAAAATAGCAACGCCGGTTTCATAATCAATATCAAAATCGATAGAGGATACAAAGTAGTGATATGGATAGCCCATCTTAGTAATAGGAGGAATGTTCTTTAAATATCTTTTCGGATTGCGTGGCTCAAAAAATTCCTGGAAGCACAGCACATCTGCATTTTGCATTTGTACCAGGTCATGCATCAAAGACTGATAGTTTAGGCCCGCGTGGCCCTTATTATTGTATTGATCCCAGCCTGAAACATTCCATTGCAGCACCCGTAATGTGTTTTCTTTCTTATCGGTTTTAAAACTCTTCTGAATATTGAAACCAAAAACTGCAAAGATTTGCTGAGTTCCTAAAAGCAACACTATCAGCGAAACCCAAAACCATTTTGATTTAGCGAGCGCCCAAATCAAAATAAAAAAAAGCAACGCCAGTACTACCAGTGGAAATATCAGGCCTGGCAAAGCGAGATACCAATAAACGCCTGTGTCAATAAATGGAAGAATGCATACAAGGAGATATACCGCAATTACGCAAAGGTTGAAGAAAACAAAAACGCCTTTTAAAAACTTGCTACCGGTTCGGGCCATCTCTTTTTTAAAAATGAGGATTAAAGTTCGGGGCAAAGATGTAAATATTAAAGCACACTTTACATAGTGGCTATCAGAAAAATATAACAAACCTAAACATGATGTAATTATCACTTATCTTTTGGCATTGAAGTTGAACAATAAGAAAAAAATTTCTATGAAAAAATGGATGATAATATTCGCCTTATTTACTTTCCCTATGGCTGGTTGCGATACCGCCCGAAGTATTTTAAACTCCGCAGGAAGTGGCAACCTCAGCAATACAGAGGTGGTAGAAGGTTTGAAGGAAGCATTGCACGTTGGAACTGATTCTGCAACATTTCACCTCGGGTTATTGAATGGTTTTTATGGCGATGATATCATAAGAATAGTAATGCCGCCGGAGGCGCAAAAGGTTGAAAAAACATTACGGGCGGTAGGACTTGGCAAATCCGTTGATAATGCAATACTTTCCATGAACAGGGCTGCAGAAGACGCAACTAAATATGTCGGTAATATATTTTGGAATTCGATAAAACAAATGACTATACAAGATGCATTTGGAATTTTAAGAGGCGATGATCATGCAGCGACTAACTATTTAAAGCGAACGACTACAGCTCAATTGACTGCGGCATTTAAACCGATAATTTCGAAATCTCTTGATTATGTGGATGCGACGAAATATTGGAAAGATGTGTTTACAGCTTACAATCGTTTAAGCAGCACTCCTGTAAATACTGATCTTACAGATTATGTGACGACTAAAGCGCTGGATGGATTATTCTATCATATAGCACTTAGGGAGCAAAAAATAAGACAAGATCCTGCCGCACGTGTTACAGATATCCTTAAAAAAGTTTTTGCAAATCAAAATGCGCAAAAGACGACACGACTTTGAGGGCTTGCGTCTCCGTAGCTTGTTCCTTACTACTTATCAATTTTTTTCGAAATATTGCCTACATTTGCACCCCGTTTAGAATTTTATGTTGGCTAAGCGGTTTTTGATTAAGAAACATATTGCCCATATGGCTCCATAAGTTCTCCGTCTGTTCGGGGACGCCGGCAGGGTGTAAAAGTAAAAATATAAAAATGCCAAAGGTTAAAACCAACTCCAGCGCCAAGAAGCGCTTCAAAGTAACCGGTACAGGTGAAATCACTTTTCAGAAAGCTTACAAACGTCACATTTTAACGAAAAAATCTACCAAGCGTAAACGCAGTTTACGTAAAAAAGGTATGGTAAGCGATGCCAACAGGCCGTTCGTTATGAGGTTGCTTAGGATGAAATAAACACACTCACAGCCCCTAAAGGGGAACAAGGGCCAAGACTTATTTCACCAAAAATTAATTAAAAAATTAAGAGGATTTAGAATTAGGAGTGATACTTAATTCGAAATCTTAAAATCTAAAATAACTACAATGCCACGTTCAAAAAATTCGGTCGCTTCAAGAGCAAGAAGAAAAAGAGTGCTTAAAGCTGCCAAAGGATATTATGGTAAAAGAAAGAATGTATATACCGTTGCTAAGAATGTAATGGAAAAAGGTATGACTTACAGTTATGTAGGCCGTAAGCTTAAGAAGCGTGAATACCGTACTTTATGGATTGCCCGTATAAACGCAGCAGTGAGAGCAGAGGGCATGAGTTACAGTCAGTTCATTCATAAGCTTACTGAAAAGAACATTGATCTTAACAGGAAGATTCTTGCTGACATGGCAATGAACGAACCCGAAAGTTTTAAAAGCCTTATTCAGTCAGTCAAATAAATTGAGTCCTAAATATTATTTAACCGTCCCGCAAAATCAGGACGGTTTTTTTATTTGCATGAAATCAGCATTCAGTTACATTTGTAACATTTTAGAAAATCTAATCCATCTTAATGACCAATTCTTACAACGACCTTGTAAATCAGACTTTTAATTTCCCACAGGAAGGTTACGATTTGCAGGATGATTACCTGCGATATAATGGAGTTGATATAAAAGCGCTGATTGATAAATATGGTACGCCTTTGAAACTCACTTTTCTTCCGAAAATCGGAATGCAGATTAACAAGGCTAAAAAAATGTTTGAGAATGCATTTAAAAAGCATAAATATGAAGGGCAATATTTTTATTGCTATTGTACTAAAAGCTCTCACTTTTCTTTCATTATTGAAGAGGCGTTAAAAAGTAATATCCATCTTGAAACGTCTTATGCTTACGATATAGAAATTATAAATAAACTGTATGAAGCAAAGAAGATAAATAAAGAAACATTTATCATTTGCAATGGATTTAAGCAAAAGCCTTACATCAGCAGGATTGCAAGACTATTAAACACAGGCTTTAAAAATGTAATACCAGTGCTTGACAACAAGGATGAACTTGCTGCCTATCGAAAGTCTGTGAGAGTACCGTTTAATATTGGGATAAGAGTAGCCGCTGAAGAAGAGCCAACTTTTCCTTTTTATACATCACGGTTGGGGATACGTGCAAAAGATATTCTTGAGTTTTATGTTGACGAAATAGAAGGTAACGAACACAGGTTCCAGCTAAAGATGCTGCACATCTTTTTAAATAAGGGCATCAAAGATGATATATACTACTGGAGTGAACTTAATAAGATTATAAATCTGTATTGCCAGCTTCGGAAAATTTGCCCCGAGCTTGATTCTATTAATATTGGTGGTGGGTTTCCTATAAAACATTCTCTTGGTTTTGAATATGATTACCAGTTTATGATAAACGAAATCGTTAGAAACATCAAGGTGGCGTGTAAGCGAACTAAAGTCCCGATGCCTAACATCTTCACAGAATTTGGCAGCTATACGGTTGGAGAAAGTATGGCGCATATCTACAGCGTAATCGGTGAGAAAAAACAAAATGATCGTGAAACATGGTACATGATCGATTCATCTTTCATTACCACCCTACCAGATACCTGGGGAATAGGTGAAAGATTTTTATTGCTTCCTATCAATAAATGGAATGAGGAATATCAAAGAGTAACGCTTGGTGGAATCACTTGTGACAGCCATGACTATTATGATTCTGAAGAGCACATAAATGAAGTCTTTTTGCCTAAAGTCGACAATGGTGAACCTCTCTACCTTGGATTTTTTCACACGGGCGCTTACCAGGACCAGATAAGTGGTTATGGCGGTATTAAGCACTGCCTAATACCTTCTCCAAAGCATATAGTTGTTGAAAAAGACAAAAATGGGAAACTTATTGATTGGGTATATGCGAAAGAACAGACTGCTCAAAGCATGCTGAAAATTTTGGGATATAAATAAAAAACCTCTCAAAAAAGAGAGGCTTTTTATAATCTATCCGTACGAAATTAGCTGATAGCAATTTCTTTAGGTTGCACTTTTACTTCTTCTTTTTTAGGCAGGGCTAATGTAAGAATTCCGTTTTCATATTTTGCAGCAATATTTTCTGCAGCAATTTTTTCATCCAAAGTGAAAGATCTTTTAAATGACTGAAAGCTAAATTCTTTTTTAATTTGTTTTTTGCTCTCGTCCCTGGTTTCCTCTTTCTTATCGAAAGATACAGTTAGGATATTTTTATCTACTGTTATTTTAAAATCTTCTTTGTTTCTTCCGGGCACATTAAATGCAAGTGAGTAATCGTCATTGCCTTCAGTGATGTTTACCGGAGGAAAGGTCAAATTGTTGTTTGGAGCATGGGAGAAGTCATTTAAAAAACCATCTAAAAAACCATTTAAGGTCTTAGCTCCCGGCTGATTGAATTTTACGAGTGTCATATCTTTTTGATTTAATTGTTTTAAAATAATTACTTCCCTGGTATCAAATCAAATACCACTTGCATCATGATAATTTTATTGGGACATTATGGCTTTTTTAAACAATTTTTTATGACAGAATTTCTAAAATCTTTGCAAACTGCATGATATTATAACAGCCAAGTGCAGTAAATTTGCATTCTAAATTTTTAAGAATGTATCCAGAACAGATAGTAATACCCATGAAGGCAGAACTGACCTCAAATGGTTTTGATGAATTAATTACAGAAGAAGAAGTTGATAATGCTATAAATAAAGAAGGAACAGCGCTCGTTGTTATAAATTCAGTATGTGGTTGTTCCGCGGGCACTGCACGACCCGGCGTTTTAATTGCCGTAGAACAAAGTGACAAGAAGCCTGATCTTCTGACAACCAGCTTTGCCGGGTTTGATGTAGATGCTGTTGATAAAATACGTGAGCATCTTTTACCTTATCCGCCATCTTCGCCGTCAATAGCATTATTTAAAAACGGCCAGCTTGTGCATTTTATAGAAAGACATAATATTGAAGGAAGATCGGCGCAAATGATTGCAAATAATCTTTCTGCAGCTTTTAATGAATATTGCTAAGCTATTCTATATCTTGCTTCAAAGGTTGTCACAGCTTGTACGTTGACTGAATTCACTTAATTGGATCATTTCAATCACACTCTTTGAAATCATAGTGGGCCCGTCACTTCTGTTCACAAGTGTTCTTATCGCCTATGCTACTTACAGATTCATCCTAAATTGAATTGTTATCTCACCTGTTAAATGAACAAATGTTTATTGTCAAAATTAAACAGCTGCTATGTATCCAAATTTATACTATGCTATTAATGATTGGTTTGGTTGGAAGATCAATGCATTTAAAATCTTCTACACTTTTGGAATATTTGTAGCCCTCTCTTTTATAGCCGCAGCATATTTCTTTACCCTTGAGCTTAAGCGCAAAGAAAAGCAAGGGCTTTTGCAACCAAGGGAAGAAACGATTACTGTAGGGCGGCCTGCCTCACTGTTTGATCTTTTAATCAATGGAATTGTAGGCTTCATTTTCGGGTATAAAATCATCGGTGTTTTTATTGCCAGCCGCAGCCAGGGAATAGATCTGCAGGAATATATATTTTCATCTGCGGGTAACCTTGCTGGTGGTATTGCATTTGCGGCGTTGCTTGTTTATTTCAAATACAGGGAGAAGAATAAACAAAAACTTGCACAGCCTGAAAAACGTATCATAAGAATTTGGCCGCATGATCGGGTAGGAGATATTGTCATCTTCGCCTTGCTGTTTGGTATTCTTGGCGCCAAGCTTTTTGATAATCTTGAAAACTGGGATAGGTTTATACAAAATCCTTTAGGTAATTTACTTTCACCGAGCGGCCTTACTTTTTACGGCGGACTTATTTGCGCAGGCGTTGCTATTTGTTTGTATGCACGAAAAAAAGAAATTAGTCTTCTGCACTTAACTGATGCAATTGCGCCGGCTATGATGATCGCATATGCAATAGGGCGCATCGGTTGCCAGGTGGCGGGCGACGGCGACTGGGGTATATACAATAGTGCTTATATTAGTGACGAGCCGGGACATGTGGTGCCTGCAACCCCTGCACAGTTCAAGAATAATGTGGTGCAATACTCAACATATTTTTTAAATGGATCTGTTTTTGAACCATCTGGTGGTGTAGTAAATGTTACTGACCGGCATTCTGAATCACTGGAAAAAGTTCCCCATAGAAGTTTTCAAGGACCTTCTTTTTTACCTGCGTGGATGTTTGCTTATACATATCCTCATAATGTGAATGAAGATGGTATTTTATTAAAAGATTGTGATGGAAAATACTGCCGAGCCTTGCCTCAACCTGTTTTTCCGACTCCTTTTTATGAGACAGTTGTTTGTGGAATATTTTTTCTTTTTTTATGGCTTATAAGGAAAAGGATTAAGACTCCGGGTATAATGTTTTCAATTTATCTCATTTTGAATGGCCTTGAAAGATTTCTCGTTGAAACAATCCGTGTTAACAGCACATACTCTATTTTTGGTTTTCATCCAACGCAGGCCGAGCTCATTTCCTCAGCATTAGCCTTAGCAGGCTTTACTGGCTTGTTAGTTTTTACTGTTAAAAATAAATCCAAAGCAGGCGATACACCTCTGTAACTTTTTTTAAAAGGTTACGTTCCATAAAAAATTTCCATTTACCGTTCGCAAATTATTAAAGCCTTCCATGTATAATTATGTACTATGCTTAACAAAGTACTTAGTTTTGTTCTGTA
>JBDUEG010000080.1:0-11760 GCA_040002575.1 Ginsengibacter sp. | reverse complement strand
ATTGCAAATATAAGAGAGGAACTGTATTCAAAAAAATTAATCCTTCAATCAAATAGAGAATGTTGAAGGTAAAGCCAGCTTGAGAAAACAGTCGATTTGCTGATGAAGTCGTATGATTAATTCATTTACAAAGAAGAGTTTTTTTTGATGTAACCCGAATACATTTTTGCATATCCTCCGCTATAGAATTTAAAACCACTCACATCGAATTTTTTCCACTCCTAATAAATTAGTTTACCTACTAATAAATTAGTAGTAGATTGCATTAAAATTAGTTTTTATGGTAAAACTCGCTAAACGGGAAGAACAGATTATGCATGTTTTCTGGGATTTGAAAAAAGCATTTATTCGGGATATTATTCCAAATCTGCCCGATCCTAAGCCACATTATAATAGTGTAGCTACAATGGTTAAGATACTTGAAGAAAAAGGCTTTCTTGATCACGAACCAACAGGCAATATGCATTCTTATTTTCCGGTAGTTAGCAGAGAGGATTATCAAAAGTTTGCTTTGAAAGATGTGGTAAGCCAATACTTCGATAATTCTTATCCAAGGATGCTTGCATTTTTTGCAAAGGAGCAAAAGCTTACAGAAAAAGAGTTAAATGAAATTGTAACGATCATAAAAAAAGACAAAAGATGATACCATATATTTTATATGCTGCGATTATACTTACTGCTTGTTTCATTTTTTATAAGCTGCTGCTTCACAAAGAAACATTCTTTCATTTGAACAGGCTTGTGTTGCTTACCTGCATGATGCTTGCATTTGTTCTGCCCCTGGTTCATGTGCCACAACAATATTCATTCAGAGAAGTTCCACTTTCTGCAAGCACCGCTCTTACTACGGTTACAGTTAATTCTGAAAACTCAATAGAGGGGAAAGAAAATATTAGCACAGCCGATAACAAGCTGACCCAAAAGACTGCACCAACTATAAACCTTGATCAGGTAATGCATTGGCTAATTTATTTGTATTGGTTTGGGGTAGCCATTTTTACTCTTAATTTTCTTATGCAGGCATCACTATTACTACATAAGGCTTACTCACGGCCATCAATTAGAGATGGAAAATTTCGCATCGTAGAAACAACAGGTGACAAAGCTCCCTGTTCATTTGGCAATAACATATTTATCAATCCTGCAAAATATGATTGGGAAACTTATAACCAGGTACTGCTTCATGAAAAGATTCACATTGATCAGAAACATACGCTTGATCTTCTTCTGGCTGAGATCGTTCTTATTTTTCAATGGTTCAATCCTTTTGCCTGGTTATGGAGAAAGGAACTGGAAAGCAACCTTGAATTCTATACTGATAGCAAACTTCTTTTGCATGATTCGGTTCAAAAACAAAGCTATCAGCTGAGCCTGCTGAAAGTGGCAGCGCCACATTATCCACTAAGCCTCACTACAAACTATAATCAATCACTACTTAAAAAAAGATTACTCATGATGAACGCAAAAAAATCTAATGTGCATACTATCTGGAAATATTTTTTCCTTTTACCCCTGATGATACTTTTTGTATGCCTGTTTAACGAGCCTGTTGTTAAAAGCCAATCCGCTGATGTAAAAGCAAAAGTAAAGTCTCAGCCAAAAGTGAATACACGTATTAAAACGGAAGGGAACTGGTTTGCAACAATAAAAGAAGATAAAATAAATATCCAGTTTAAAAGTGATGACGAGAAGTATGACGGCTCTTCTAATGGAAGCACTTTTATTCTAAATGAATTTAAAGATCTTCCGATGGGAAAGGAAGGTGCATTTGCCTTAACCCGTGAAGCGGGCACCATGAACTTTACAGGCAAATTTGAAGGCGACAAAGGAATGGGCAGATATAAGTTTACGCCGGATAAAAGCTATACTAATGATATGGAAAAAGAAGGAGTTAATATTAATGACGATGATGGTGAGATGGTTTTCTTTTTTATCAATGTAAAACGCTCCTATGTGCAAATGCTGAAAGCAAATGGCTATACAAACCTTGATAAAGACAAGATAATTCCGCTTGCTGCCCTCGATGTAAGTGATGAATATATAAAATCAATAAAGCAGGCCGGCTTTACAAATATTGGTCTTGACAACCTTGTCCCCTTCAAAGCATTAGGTATTGATAAAGCATACATAGACGAGATACGCAAAGCAGGATACAAAGATGTAAGTCCTGATAAAATAATAACATTGAAAGCCCAGGGTATAGACGGAAAGTACATTGCTGACTTTCGCAGCTCAGTTAAGAATGAAAGAGCTGAATTGCCCGAACGAATTGAAAAGAAGGAACTCCACGAACAAGATGAAAATGATGACAAAGATCAATATTCAAAAAATATAGAGAAAACCAAAAACAAGAATAAAAGTAATAATGACATAAATGATAGCGATGATGATCTTATTGCTTTCAAAGCTTTGAACATCGATAACACTTTCATTAACTCTTTTAAAGAAGTGGGATACAATAATCTTTCAAACAGTGACCTTATTTCCATGAAAGCACTTGGAGTTACTCCTGAATATGCCACGAGCTTTCGCAATGCAGGCTATACAAATTTAAAAGCAGATCAGCTAGTTTCTTTAAAAGCCCAGGACGTAACGCTTTCTTTAATTAAACAATATAAAGATCTTGGCTTTGACAATATAAATCTCGATGATGTTATTGGAGCTAAAGCAACAGGCACCTCTCCAACTTTCATTAAAAACATGAGAGACAAAGGTCACAATATGAAAAGTCTTGATAAATACATCGCACTAAAATCTGTGCTGGGAGAATAATTTAATTCTATCAGTTCTTCGACTTAAACTTACCACTTGCCTGATAGCCTGTGGTAATTTTTTTTGCATCTACATGCGGTCGGGAATCTCACAAGATCATACCGGTTTTAAAATAACTTCTCATTAAAAGGAACCATAAATGCCTGGAGTAGATGTTAGGTTACTCATTTCGTTATTTTTGTTTCTCAACGACTCTGAACTATGGATCATACATGTAGTAATTGTAGTAACACTTTCGATGGCAAATATTGCAACTCTTGTGGACAGAGCGTAAACGTACCCCGGTTTACTCTTAATCATATTTTTGAGGAAGCTTTCCATGCATTTACACATGCCGACAAAAGCTTTATCGGCTTCGTAAAAGACTTGATCCTTAACCCCGGTAAACTCTCATGGGAATACATTGCAGAAAGAAAGAGAAAAAAGTATTTTAATCCTTTTACATTTTTTATTTTAATAAATGCTATCAATGCTTTTGTTGAAGGCGGTGATTTAAACCTGAAAGAAAACCTGTTTCATTTCAATAACGAATACGGCCACATCTTCAATGTTTACAGCAAAGTTTTATCACTGGTAATCATACCGGTCTTTGCATTTATCATCTGGTTGATTCATCTTAAGAAACCCAGGCTTCTCTTTAGTGAATACACAGTTTTTGCAATGATAATAGTATCGTTATATAGCGTGGTGGAAACCTTTGTTCATGTTATAAATTATCTTGGTACATCACTCCGGCATTCCTCTGTGAGCGTCGAGGATAATATATTGTATCCTATTCTATTCGCGATTTATGTTGCTTATGCCAATTACTCCTTTCATAAAAAAATGAATAAAAACTCATGGCCAAAAAGCATACTCGCAGGAATATTTTTCTTTGCAGTTCAATTTGCTGTGCAGCTTTTTGTTATATGGAGTATAAGAGGTTTTAATGGTCTAGGCCATTTTGGAATCTTCGGAATACAAATCAGTTAGGTAAATTCCAAATTATAAATTGGGGCTTTGAAAGCCGAGTTGCTTCATGCCTCTTTTTATTTCAGGACTACTCATAAATAAATTCCATAACAAACCGCTACGATAATTTTCAATCATAACGATTTGAGGACCCTGGTCAATTGCTAAGAATGAATCTGCAAACCACAAGTCATTTAAATTAAATGCATCAATAAAACCATAGTCTTTCCAAAGTTTATCGCCTAATGTGTAATAGAAAAATTTTATAGCATTTATTGATTGAACGGGTGTGTATGGCAAAGATGCAATTGCCGCCGAAGGTGTAATTACTCCATCATCGTTATCGGGCGCATGCGCTTTATAGCCTGAAATATTATCATCACTTGCTGTAAGCCCCCAATTCATATTACTGTATCCATAAAAATTTGATGGGTTGGCAATGCAATAATTATAATTTATTTGGCTTTGCGCCATGTTCTGCGCAAAGTAATCCGCGTAAGTATCTGTAAGGTTATTAGGATTTATTCCAAGAAAAGAATAATGAGAAAAGAACAAAGGCCCTCCAAGATTTGGCCCTAACGGTAACTGTATCCCATAATAAGAAGCGCCGTTTTTTATGCCGCCGTTTGCTGCCCATCCGTTATTATACACCACAGATGGAATGGAATCTGTATTGGAAGAAGCAGCCAAAGCATAAACAATTAGTGCCTCGTTCCATCCTTTTATCTGTTGATTGATTTGAAACCCATAATTTGGGCTCCAATGCCAGTATAAAACATTTTGATTCCCTTGCCGGTACCAGTTCCACTCAATACCATCCCATATAACGTTAATGTTTGCACGAAGTGTGGACTCGGTTGGATCTGGTAAATTAAAATATTGCCTTGCAGATAAAAGCCCTTGCATTAGTAACGATGTTTCTACCAGGTCGCCGCCATTATCAATTGCGCTGAATGGAATAGTAACTCCTGTAGTACCATCTATCCAGTGAGCAAATGCTCCATGATACCTTGTGCACTTTGTAGTGAGAAAATCGACTATTGTATTAATTCTTTGTAACCCTTGTGCTCTTGTTATAAAATTTCTGTTAACCGCTGCAATGATACTCATAACCCCAAAGCCAGTACCACCGGTTGTTACTGTCTCGCCTGATGTGTTCCTTTCTCTTGCCATCCCGGAAACAGGATGTCCGAAATCCCAAAAATATTTGAACGTTTGCTGTTGAATTAAATCAAGCAATGCATTATCAGTTATGCGTGGAAATTTATCAGTCGAATCCATTTGAGTGGAAAGCGTGATAGCGGTTGTACTCTTTAAATGAACATCCTGTGCCGATGATAAGGCAGTTCCTATAGAGAGAACATATTTAGTAAGATATTTTAATGGCGCTGAAGGTTGAATAATTATATTACTATCTCCATTGCTTAGCTGATTTGTAAAAGAGATGGAAGCACCTGCATTTTCACGAATCAGAATGCCTGCGACAATAGTAGTGGATTTAACCGGTGCACTAAAGGACAATGTGATGGCAGATGATGGACTAGCGCCTCTATAAACACTTGCAGCGTTAGAAGAATTATTTACAACGGAACTTTTAAAATTAAAATTATTGGGAGGGGGCGGTGGAGGCGGTGTTACTATCGGGTCCGATTTTTTAGTACAGGCATTAATTGATACTAACGTAATAATCACCAAAAGGTATTTTTTCATAAAAATCAATTTACGCAAAATCGTTACAGCAAAAAAAGAAATAAGTTCGTGATAAGTTAAAATAACCTGGTAAGTCCCACGCTGGCGCAGATATGCAATAAGGGTAGATTGCGTTGGCGTATCTGTGACAATGAATTGCTAACAATTTACAAAGCCATTTCTTATTTTTATTGGGGTTGGAATTATCAAGTTGGACACTTTAATTGTATGGTATAACTTTCACGGCATGTACAACAATTTTGAATTTATAGTTACTCACCCGGAAATCATTAAACAACTTGCGGTGAAAGACATGCTTTTTGCATACTATAAATGCCCGCAAGTTGAGAAGCAGGTGAACCTGTTTCTACACTATAATTTAATTACTTATACTTTTAGAGGTAAGAAAACATTTCACCACCGGGACAAATCATGGACGCTTACAGATAATTCCTGCGTGTTTGTTCGTAAGACAGCCTTCAACCAGGAAAGGGATGACATGGTTGGTTGGGAGGTTTTAGCGTTTTATTTTCAGGATAATTTTTTACAGAAGGTATTCAGAGAATACAGGCAGTATTTGCCCTTGAAAAATTTGCCACCTCCATCTGAAGATATGCTGATTGAGATAAATGTGAATGAAACCACAAGCACATTTTTTTACGGGATGGTTCCTTACTTTACACAGCAAATACCACCGTCTGAAAGCCTGCTTGAGCTAAAATTCAAAGAGCTTCTTTTTAATATTTTTTCTGATCCTGCCAACGTAAATCTGATCGCTTACATTAATAGCATTGATGATCAGCTTAAGACTCCGCTGTGGCAAATTATGGAAGCCAATTACACTTTTAATTTATCTATTGATGAATTTGCTCGTATCGCACGACGAAGCGTTGGTGCATTTAAAAGAGAGTTTTATGAATACTACCATACCACTCCCGGAAAATGGCTTACCAATAAACGGCTGGAATATGCAAAATCCCTTTTAGATACAAGCAAAAAAAATGTTAGTGAAATTACTTACGTAAGCGGCTTTGAAAACTTAACCCATTTCAGCCGAATTTTCAAGGAGAAGTATAGCTTGTCTCCGCTTCAATATCGAAAAAAGTCGAATGACTCCATTTCGAAATAATTGCATTTCATAAATTAAGTTCTATAGCAAAAAGAAAAATTTTTGAACGTTTAAGCAAAGTGAAGCTTTGATTTTAAAAATAATTTTGGTATGACATTATTCATCACAAAAACTATTTTTATGAAACAACTATTTTTAATTACAATCTGCTTGTTGGGTTTTGTTATTTATGGCAAGAGCCAACAGAACGGTGCCCCAATAGATACTATCAAAGTAATTCTTGACAATGATAAAGTAAAGGTGACAAAGTATATCAGCACACCGGGGAAAGATGTGTGTGGTAAAGGAAAGCATACCCATCCCGCACATCTTTCAATTTTTCTCACAGATGCCAAGGCAAGGCTAATAATGGCTGACGGAAAAATGCAGGATTTTGATATGAAAGCAGGAACCGCATTTTGGAGTGAAGCAGAAACACATATGGTTATTAATAACGGCAACAAGTCTGCAAAGGTTTATTTAGTCGAAGTTAAATAGGTGAATAAAAAAACTACTGCCAACAGTTGCATTTGCTACGCTGGCGCAGATATGCAGCAAGGGAAGCGTTGGCGTCTGTGTGGCAAATGAATATTGCTAACAATTTACAAAGCCATTTCTTATTTTTATTGGGTTTTGATAATTATCAAGCTTGACACTTTAATTGCATTATGTAACTTTCACGGCACAGATATCCTTCCGCACAAAGACCTACTGCATATCTGCGCCAGGATAGAGACACTGCAGTGATGAGCTGGATTATTATGAAGGGAAGGCATTGTGGTAAAATAGTATTACTGTGGCTAAATACAAATGACGTTGCGTGAATGTTATTCGCTAAGCAATCGATTAACCGTTTCATAAAATTTATTTTTCGATGCCATGTAATATTCACCGCTACCCGGTCCATAAAAATTTGTATGTATTTCCCGCACATTTCCTTTTTTATCAATAAAAATAGTTGTGGGAAAAGACTTAATCGCAGTTAGCTGCGGCAATGTTTTTTCCGTCTTTTTTTCATCACCGGCTGTAACGCCGGTAATCAACATGCGATACTGCACATCAAATAATTTTTGAAATTTCACCACACTTTTTTTTGATCTTTCCAGGTCAGTGGATAATTCATAGGCAAGTGCGATTATCTCTACGCCTTCCGGGCGGTTACTTTTATAATAATCAGCAAGAAACTTTGTTTCGTCAAGACAGTTAGCACACCAACTCCCCATTATTTGAACAATCACCACTTTGTTCTTATACTTTTCATCGTTTATTGATACAGGTACACCTTGCAGGTCTTTGAAACTAAAATTGAGTTTTGATGCTCCCTCACGCAACCGTGTCGGGTCATCGGTTTCGGGTAAAGCAACAGAATTATTCTTTTCAGCTGTCCATGTTTCCTTGCCTGTATAGCCGTTATAAAAAACACCGCCCGAAATCGTATTAATATTATCAATCTTCGCTTCAAACAAACGAATATTATCGCCATCAAAACTTGAGAGCAAGAGTGAGTCGCCGGTTACAATTCCGTCCAGGTAACGATAATCTGCAGAAGGCGTTAGAAAACTTCCTGTAAGCCTGTTTCCTTTTTGTTCAAATACTGCCACCGCTTTGCGGATGGTACCATTTGCCCGTGTAATACTTACATTCCACCTGCCTGAAATATTATGCTTCGCATTTCCTGAGCCGGCGCTAAAACGATCATTCGTATGTGCCTGCGCATAGAGCGCCCAGTATTGTGTGGCACCAGCCGTACCTTTTATATAAGTACCGGTTATATCGCCTTTGGAGTGCAGCTTTACCCTGAAGGAAGATTCAAAGGCAGGCATGGAAAAAAGCATGGAGTCTCCCAGTATTTTTACATCTGTTATTTTTATTCTCTCCGCGGCGTTGATAACATACAAAACTATTGCGCCTTTTTCCGTTTTTCGCTCAAGCTGAAACACTACCTGCTTTCCATCCCCCCGTTGCAGTGCAACCCGCCAGTAATTATATGATTGTTGCTTAACCTGCGCTTCAGAAAACATAAGAGCCGACAGGCATAGAAAAAATAAAATTGGTTGTTTCATTGCAATAATTTCCGAGGCGCAAGTTCGGTGAAAAAAAATGTAATGAATAGCCAAAGAACGACGATTGCACCACTGTACTTTTAGTACTACTAAATGCAAAATATGATTTTCTGTTGCGGTCTAAAGTGCTGGAGTATTATGAAGGAAAGGCATTGTGGTAAATGACCGTTTCTTTTACTTTCATCAGAACTTATATTTCAGATGGAAATGGCAAGCGTTTCAAAATAGAATACAAGAAACAAAATAAATAACGGCAGTCCACATTGGGGTTTATGCAAGTCATCCTAAGCCGTGTCTGTGCTTCGGACTTGAAGCAAAGCAGGGCACGGCGGCAATCTAAAGGAAGATTTATTTTATCTTACATTTATTGCTGTCAAAACTCCGATTGATTAAACGGAAGATATCTATTTTATTATATTCATTCTGCTGTTGAGAAATAAGTTAGTTTAATTACTTATTTCTTCAAGAGTTTTTTTTAATCCATCAAGCATCATTAGGCAGGTTATAATTGAGAAATATCGGGTGGAAACACACCGCCAGGAAGAAGCAATAAAAAAAGGCTGCCTTATAAAGCAGCCTCAAAAAAATTATAAAAGAATAATTATCGTCCCTGCCTTTCAAGTTTAAATAAGGCACTTATCTCCACGTCGCTTAATGCCTTGCTATAGACTCTTACTTCATCTATAGAACCAGTAAGAAATCCATGAAAACTTAAGGTCGAAGACAAAGGAAAATGTGCTGAATTATTAGAAAAAGCGCCGAATAAAACTTGCGTTGGAGTAGGTACAACTATCGGCCCCAAGCCTCCCCTGTTGCGAAAATTGTTATTTGATACTCTTATATTGTTAGCAAAAAGATCAATATTTTCAGTGGTGCCATCATATCGCATAACGTAGTGGATCCAATTTGAGGTAGCAGATACTTTTTGATAGTCAACACCCTCATTTCCATAATCATTAATGTTGTCTCCACCTTTTCTGGAACCGGCAGGAAAAGAGCCTACCCAGGTATGCAAGTCTATAAAGTTATTCGAAACAGATTGCCCGGTTTCAAAACCAACATTTAAAATCGATAACCAGTCATTTTCTTTAGAAGTGTCTCTTGCTAAGGTAAAAAATTCTGAAAACGTAGATCCGTTATTGGCAATTTGCACCCACATACTAACAGACACACTTGGCATTGCATCTGCAGAACTCAACGCGGCTATTGTTGGATATAATAAGTACCCCTGGTTGAGATGAAGCCCTTGTCCTTTGATTCCTGTAACAAAAGAAGAATTACTATCAATGATGGGAGTTGCATTTGATTTCGTTTCTGCTTTGTTGTCATCAAAGTTCCAGTATGCAAGCAGGTTAGTTGCTGCTACTTCGCTTGAGTTTACGTAACCGCCGGGTACCGGTGGTGGATCGCCCTTAGTTACAGTATCATCAAAATCTGCTTTGGTGCATGCTGAAAAACAAATAGATAAAGCAAGTATACTATTCAATAGAAAATTGCGCTTTTTCATTATAAAAATTTTAAGTTATATCGAAATTAATAACCGGGATTTTGTGTAAGTTTTAAATTACTCAAATCAATCTCTGCCTGCGGGATAGGAAATAATTCATGTTTGCCATCAGTGAAATTTGTTTTACCATGAGCTCTCAAAACGGTTCCTGCCCTGCCCTGCCTAACAAGATCGAAGAACCTGTCTTGCTCCAGCGCAAGTTCAATGCGCCTTTCCTTCCATACATCATTTTGCGTTGCAACGGCTAAGGAAGGTAAGCCTGCACGGTTCCTAACCATATTAATAGAAGTGAGTGCTGCCCCCGGGTTCGCCAATTGTACTGCTGCTTCAGCGTTCATTAATAAAACTTCGGCATAGCGCATGATCCTTATGTTTTTTGGCTTGGTATCTTTATTACCTGATATCTGTGGTGATTCGGCCGTTAAGCTCGAGTAGCCTTTATAGTTATAGCGTTGGTTTTCTACCGAGTCCTGGGTTGGAATTCTAAATCCATCCCATAAAAAAGTACCAACATTTCCAGGGGCGTTAGGAGCAACTGTCGGCTGAATAAAAATGATAGTCCCCGCTTTACGGGTATCCCCCATTTCATAAGCGGCTGCAAGATCTGCTGTAGGAGTATGTAATCCGAAACCAAGATCATTCCAACCGCCTTTACCTCTGGGGCCTTGTCCATTGCTGTATAAGGGGCTTACTGCATTTTCACCCACATTCGTTCCTGTTTGCACTTCAAATATCGATTCGGAATTATTATTTCCACCTGCGCCGCCTGCCGGCTTCTCTCTGAAAATTACATTGTAATCAGTAAGCGTATCTACCTTGTTTTTAACTAACGAATACAAGTTGGAATTGATAATGTCGCTCGTAAGATCATAAACTTTTTGCCAGTCTGCTTTATACATATACACTTTTGCAAGGAGGCCTTCAGCAGCCTGCTTATTAGCCCTGCCTACCTGTGTATTCGCATCGCCCTTTGGCGGCAGGTTATCCATCGCATATTGCAGATCACTAATTACTACAGAATAAATTTCATCGGCCGTGGCACGTGTTACAAGAAAGTCTGCATTAAAATCTGCTACTCCCGGCACCGTTGTTATTTTAGGAACGCCACCGAATAGCCTTACCAGGTTGAAATAATACATTCCCCGTAAGTAGCTCACTTCACCTTTTAATCTCTTAACCGTCTCTGCATCAAAAGTTGCTTTATCAAGAATATCTATTGCCTTATTTGCCTGGTTGATGCCGGCATAATAACCTCTCCATAAATTATCAAAGATGAAATTATTGGGAGTTTCGGTGAAATCATCTATCTCTCCTGCGGGACCAAAATCCCCTGGTGTACTACCTTTATCTGCATCATCAGATGCTACATCCACGGTCATATAATAAAGAAAGCCAACTGTAGTGGCACCAAATCCACCCTGATAAAGTGAATTATAAACTCCTGTCACCAGGTTTTGCGCAGCAGCAGGATCATTTAAAACAGCCGCTTCATCTATCTGGCCTTGAGCGGGTACTTCAAGAAAACTTTTTTTGCAACTTTCTCCAAGAAGAAAAAAAGCAACACACGCAAAGAAAATTATTTTGTATTTCATAATAGTTTTGAATTAAAATGATAAGTTAACGCCAAAAGCAAATGTTCTTGTTGATGGATACGAATTAAGTTCAATACC
>JBDUEG010000079.1:0-11828 GCA_040002575.1 Ginsengibacter sp. | reverse complement strand
CCATTTTTATTCGTTCAATTAAAAAAGACCGAATGAAAAAAAATATCCTAAAGCTTCTCGCACTATTCATTGTATTTGCACTATTCTTATCCGCATGTAGCGGTTCACGGCAGGGTTACAGTGATCGCAATAATCACCATCGCGGTGTAGATAACAGAAAGTACAAAGGCTATTAATAAAAAGTTTAAAGAGAATTCTTTTCAAATCCACTTACAAAGGAAAATCAAAGTCGAAGACAAATTTCTGTGGTGCCGGTAAAGGCTTTCGCGGAAGCATTTCATCTCGCATAGCTGTATTATATACAAACGCCGAAACGATAACGGCGGCTTGTTGTAAGTCTTCAATAGACAAGTGATCGTAGGTATCCATATTGCTATGATGCGTTCTTGTTTCGTACTCGAGTGGATCTTGTATAAACTGAAAAGCGGGTATGCCCACGGCATCGAAAGATATATGATCGGTGCTGCCTGTATTGCTTAATGTAACACCTGTTGCGCCCATATCATTGAAGGGTGCCAGCCATGCTTTGAAAATATCACGAACCGCCGGGTTGTTCTGTGTGAAAATTCCCCGGATTTTCCCTGAACCATTATCAAGATTATAATAGGCCGATATCTTCGACTGTTCATCTTTTAATTTCATGTCTTCAGGATTACCAAAATGTTTCTTTACATAACCAAATGAGCCATAAAGGCCCTGCTCCTCCCCACCCCACAAAGCAATGCGAATGGTACGGCGCGGCTGTACATTTAGTGCTTTTAAAATACGCATAGCTTCGAGCATCACAATACAACCGGCGCCATTGTCTGTAGCACCGGTACCTCCGGCCCATGAATCAAGATGCCCGCCAAGCATTACTATCTCAGCTTTTAACATTGGGTCAGTACCGGGTATTTCAGCTACCACGTTGTAACCGTTTAGATCTTTATTGTAAAAAGTATTTTGCACGTTCATTTCCAGTTCTACCTTCTTATGATCTTGCAGGAGGCGCATTAGTTTTAAATAATCTTCACGGGCAATCTTCATTTCGGGGAGTTCGGCAGTGTAGCCTTTTGCAAACCCGGTTCCTCCGTCAACAAACACAGTACCGTCAATAGATGCTGTATTACTAAGCACCAGTCCTAATGCACCTTTTTTTTCAAGATATAGTGTGTTGTAATAATTTCTTTTTATAAAAGGCAAATAAGTTTCCATTTCTTTACGGGTTACCATGTATTCATCAGGCATATTATTCAGAGCGGTATCTGCATGCCTTGTCGCATAAGCTTTGAAAGCGTCGGGAATTTTTGTACTCCCAGGCTTTATCATCACTAATTTTCCTTTTAAGGAAGCCCCGGCTTTATCAATGCTAGCAGAATCAAGATTGTCGAGCATTATTAATTCTGCTTTGATGCTTTTACCTGTGCTTTTGCACCATGGAATGGGGTATGCAATAATGTTTTCATAGTAAGGGGATCTCATAGCCAATGTCGCCTGCTCACTGCTCCAGCCTTTTCCAAATTCTCCCCATGCCTCACGGCCTGCCTTTTGGAGGTCCCATTTTTTACAGATTGCAGTAACCCAATCCAGCGCCCGATCATAGCCCGGCGAATTAGTAAGCCTGGGGCCACAAACATCAGTAATGTTATGTGCGATCATAGTGACCTGCGAATTATTCTTTTCTTCATCTTTAATTCTTTGCATCATTTGCATATCTACATTTTCCTGTGCAGCTGCAATACTTATGGAAAAAAATAAAAGGCTTGTGAGTGAAAGATTTCTTTTCATTATTAAAGTTTAAAGGCGTAATGCAGGTTTGGCGTAAGATTATTTTAGCCAAGTTACTATTTCATGAACAACCTGCAAATTCATATTGGCAAAGAAAATACACGGTAGTGAATTAATCTTTCCACATTAATGATTACGGCCACATAGACGGATTATATTTTCATTGTTTTGAAAGCCCGATTTATTTTATCTTAGGCGCCTATAAAAGTTATACATGCTCAGAAAAGAAGTAGCAAAAAATATCGAAGCTAAGGACAAAACGTTCCGCCTGAGAGGCCACGAGATACTGCGTATAGAAGCGTTCAGTGATGCTGTATTTGCCTTTGCAGTCACGCTGCTTATTGTTTCGCTGGAAGTTCCGAAAAGCTTTGAAGAGCTGATGGTCACCATGCGTGGTTTCTTTGCTTTTGGCATCAGCTTTCTTTTGCTGGTGATGATATGGTACGATCAAAACGTTTTCTTTCGTCGCTATGGCATGCATGATATTCTTACAGTCGCCTTGAATCTTACACTTGTGTTTTTAGTCTTGTTTTATGTATATCCTTTAAAGTTTTTGTTCACCCTTGTCTTTAGCGGCTACATTTATGGAGACGAACATTCACCATTTATAATGGACGCGAAAGACAGTCCGAAACTATTAATAATTTACGGTGTCGGTTACGTGCTTATTCAGGCGCTCTTCTTTTTTATGTATGTGCATGCGTATAAAAAAAGAAAGAGCCTGGAGCTAACACTATTGGAAGTATTTGATACAAAAACCTCTATGTACGCCAAGATTGTTGTTATCGGTATAGGCTTACTTTCTGTATTCATGGCAAATGCGTTACCGCCAAATAAAGCAGGTTATGCCGGCATGATCTATATTTTAATTGGCCCGGCCTTCTCTATATTTTATAGCTATCGCGGCAGGAAGAAACGAAAGCTTATGGATGCATTGGTTGTATGAATTACATTCAAAAGATTAACCCGTTTATAAAAAATTCAACTCTCAGTAAGTGCTTGTGCAACGTTGGTGCTATAACAATTGTCAGGTAAAAAAAAGAGATGAAAACTACTTCAATATGTTTACTGTTAATTAGCTTCATTATTCTAAGCTGTAACAAAGCAGGGAATGATCATCCTTATCTTAAAGCCACAGTTCTTGAAACCAGCGACATTTCCTGTGATCTGCCAATTCTTGAATTTTCTGAAGATGCGCCAGGAATACGAAACATAACCGGCCAAAATGATATTGATTATACAGTTATACAACTGCCTGCAAATTTCAATATTCAAAACAAAAAGTTGCTTGTATCAATAAGAACTTTACACAACGAAGAAGAATTTCCATGTAATACTTTAGGCATTGGATATCGCCATTTAAAAATCTTAGGCGTAAAAGAAAGGTAATAAATAATCTTACTTACTATTACGCTGTTTACTATCATCTGATAATTCTATCCACACCGGAGCATGGTCACTTGATTTCTCCCATCCCCGAACATTATGGTCAACGCCGGCAGCTACGAGGCGCTTATCTACGTGCGGACTTAAGAGGAAATGATCGATACGCAAACCCGCATTACGTTCATAAGCATTGCGGAAATAATCGAAAAAGGTATAAATGACTTCGTTGGGATATAATTTACGAATGGCATCCGTCCATCCCTGCGCTATCAATGTCTTGAAAGCATCACGAACTTCCGTACGGAACAGCGCATCATTTACCCAACGCTCCGGCTTATAAACATCCAACTCAGTGGGCATTACATTATAGTCACCGGTTAAAACTACAGGAACATCAGATGCATAAAGTTTTGCCGCATGGTTAATGAGACGATCAAACCACCGAAGCTTATAATCGAATTTGGGGCCGGGATACGGGTTGCCGTTAGGCAGGTAAAGGCAACCGATATGTACACCATTTACTTTGGCCTCAATGAATCGGCTGTGGCTATCTTCGGGGTCACCGGGAAGTTCCCTGCCCACCTCTTCAGGCTTCCCGTTCCTGGAAAGAATAGCTACTCCATTCCAGCTTTTTTGTCCATGCCAGATTGCATGGTAACCTGCATCGAGTATCGCACTCTCCGGAAATTTTTCTTCCGGTGCTTTTAATTCCTGCAGACAAACAACATCGGGCGCTGTTTCACCAAGCCAGCGAAGCAATACAGGCAGGCGTCCATTTACACCATTCACATTGTAAGTTGCTATTTTCATAATGGAGCTTATTAGTTTATTTAAAAAATAAAAAGGTAGCTAAAAATAATATGCAATTTTACAAATAAATTTTTGCCAATGATTTTTATAACTTAGAAGGTGTGTCGGGTATATAACTGTTGGCTTTTCACACTGAAACTTTGTTAATTGCTTAAGATCGCACCAGATAAATGGAAACATTTTTTCGTTGGCATCATGATGGGAGCCGGCGTACAATTCTTCACCTGGTATGTAATGCCAAAGCATTTCATCACAAGTATTATTATTACTTCTGCTGTAGTAATCGCCATCAGTTATGGCTTTGAGTTGTTTTCTTTGATCACAAAAAAAGGGCACCATGAAATACTGGATGCTGTGGCTGCAATAATCGGAGGAGTAATTGGAATGGCCATTTCTTTGTTATCCATATCTATCTTATAAAATTAAAGTGGATAAAAAATTCAGGATAAAAATAAAGCCGCATAACGAGCGACTTTATAATTTTCATAGACGATCATCGTTTTTTTATTTGTCTAAACGTTTGTAAACATGGCTGAACCTGTCAGCACCAGGCTCATCGAATGTCATATCATTTGTGGTAAGATGTAATATCTCCGCCTCAGCCCCTGGATACATGCCAAAATAATTTTGAGAAATAGTTAATTGCGTTAGACCTGTAGAAGGATCGGTAGTGCTTGCTATAGAATAGCTACCCGAAAATTTTAGCACACCATTCTTAAAATAATCCACAGTTCCATTATTATTAAATTGTAGCTGTTGTTGATTTCCCGTATTTGCAGGGTTCTCGACGCGGTAACTTATTCCACCTTCTGATTTTATCCAATCCCATCTTCCCGCTACCAGTTTTACGAGACTGTCGTTTGTGCATGGAGGCTCGCAGGTAGTTGGTTTATTTACATCGCTGGAGATAAGAGGCTTTGTACATGCCTGGAAAATACAGAATATGGTCACAACACTAATGAAGAGTTTCATAACATTTTTTTCCATTTGACAATCGCTGCTCTTAAGGCGTTGCTTATGATAAATAATAAAAACGCTGGTCGTGAAGAACAGCACCTGAATCATGAAGATTTATTGGTAAAAGCAACTACTAAAAATTATTCGCAAAGGTGAATACCGCCTGCTGACTGCGTACTGAATTGTATCTTATTTATTTTAGATGCCGCATCATAGTATAAAATAAGTATGCCGTATGACGTTTGAAAAGCATCCCACTTTACATCTTTTATTTGGGGGCTGCCCAGTACTTTAAACAAGCCCTCTCTCGATGCGCCCATCAGTGGAATACTGAGCTTGCCTTTAAAGGCAGGGCCGATCTCTATGTAATCACGAGTAGTGTAGAAATACACATCATTATCCTTATAAGAAACACCAGCGCCGCATTTGGCTGTAGTGCCCTCTTCCTCGAAGCTGGTAAAGCAAGGTAAATTGAGTTTGATCTGCCCGACTGTAGAATTGGGAAGCAGTACCTTATTTACAATTCCATCGAGTATATCGATATCAATCTCGGGACACTTTGGTGTTACTTTCAATTGTGCCGTAACGGCCGCCGATACTAATAAAGAACAAAGAATTATGATAAGTCTTTTCATTTAAATAAAGGTGTTTAATAAAAGTTGGAAATGCATTGCTTACTACAAAGCAAATTCCTTGCTAATCTTTAGAAAGTTAAAAAGAGTATATCGCCTGTACTCGTACCTCTGATTTCGTGTTGCCATTAATTAAATCCAGCCCGCTGCCAATGGCATTCTTATCAGGATAAATTGTTTGAGAAAATTTTGCCCAAAGAGATAGTTTCCTGGTAAGGTCGTAATTAATATTAAGATAATACCTGTACCCTTTGTCATAAAAGACAGGGATGGAAAAGTAATATAACACGTCATTTTCATAAGCATATAACCTGCTATCGTACCCATCAGTTTCAAAATATTGCAATCTTATATTCCCCGAAAATGGTTTCAACAGAGGTTTATAAAGTACATCCGTAAATAGAAGAAAACCGCTTTGTGGTGCATCGCCTCTTTTATCAAACCATGATAGCTCCGCTCTTGACCTTATTGTGAAAGCAGTATTAAGCTTATAACTAAATTGAGTTCTTAATCCCTGTTTGGGTCTAACCACAACAGGATTCAATTCAAGGCCATCAGGATTATAATTAATTGCTTTTTTTTCGGCTCTATACCTTGCATAAACTTCTACCTGCTTGTTTGGCTTATACGTTAACTGGATCATATAATCATTTCCGGAATTCGGTGCATCTACCCGAAACTTTACCCAGGGAAAATGATAAAAGTCCGCGTAAGCGTCAAGGCGCAGATAGTCCACAGGCCTTATGGTAATTCCGGTATAAAAGCCGCTTTCATTTGTAGGAAATGTGCTTTCGGTAAAAGCATTGGTATAAAGAGATTGATAACCACGGGAAATTTTTCGATATAAAAAACTCATGTCCACATGAGAATCCATACTTATGAGTAACCCGTTAATAAAGGCTTTGTCCAGGTCTTCGTCTGCCGCCGCTTCTCCAAAGAAGTGCATGTTTTTATAAGTATAACTATAATCAACGCTATAGTTACCACTGGTTTTGCCTGACAGTGCAAATTTATTATACAACAAACCCGACTTTGTAATTGTATGATCAAAATTATAATGCACAGCATTCACTCCAACGTGCAATCGTTCATTTGACCAGGAAACATTGCCACCAAAGGTTAGCTGTCCTTGTGAGTTTTTGTCTTCAACCTCGCTATTGGTTCTGTGGTAACCTGATGTTTGTAACGAGGAAACAAAGTCTTCAAAATTTAAAGTATCCAACACAAAATTCGCATCCAGTTTACGATAGCTTGCGAACCCGGTTCCTTCCCAATTATCTTTTTTTAAAGTAATTCCAACTCCCCTGTTGAATGCAATTTCGCCCGCAGAATTATAAGGCCTTAAGACATCAGACTGGCGCTTGATACTCGCAATATCCGGGCTCTTTTTAAACGCGAGGCTTTGCCATTGCGTTAACCCCTGGCCGAGGTTCACGGTAAAATCTCCAATCGCCAGCGACTTAATAACCCCAAGATTTCTTACAAATAAATGCGCTGAATAAAAATCAAATCCATTTTTTTGAGCGCCTTTAAAAAACTGCTCACCTGCATCTTTCTCGGCGGTGATACCATATTGCAATAAGTTTTTAAATAAATATTTATACCTGATAAAAAGTTTTTGTGCGCTGCCCGGATAAAAATTATTTGCAATGCTGCTGTCTATTAAATACCCCCGTGATTTCTCAAGAACCTGTGAGGTCCTGATTAAAATAGAATTACTTCCATTTCTAAAACGGCTGCCAAGGGTGTTAAATATTTCAACTTTTTTCTCAACAGTTATGTAAGGTTTCAATCTCCTAAGAAGGGCTGCATCCCAGCCGGGAATAGCCTGGAGCTCATAAATATTTATAAAATTTCCCAACAGGTTTCGGTACGAAAGAAGATTGGTAATTTGAATGGGGCTAAGAAATTTAAATTCTTCGAGCGCTCCCTTTCCCGCATAATTCAAGTTTACAGGATTTTTTATGTAATGCTCTAGCTCCTGCAGGTATGAATCATCCTCCGTCTCGACATCATCACCAGACTCAGTTAAATTTTCCAGTTGTTGTTCCACGATCGGTGGCACTACAGGCTCAGGTGTATTCTCCTGCGCATTCACTTTGAAATGAGAGCAGGCAAATACCAGGAAAAAGATGAGAGAACACCCCAAACGTGTCGTGCTAATTGTTTTCAATCTCTTTTGATTTGAAATTAACAATCAGCATAAGGCCGGGGCTAAAACCAAGCTGTGGATGATAACTGGCACTAAGATCCAATCTTATGTTATTCCAGCTAATACCCGCGCCCGCATAGGGCGATTCATTTTCAGAAGCTATCCCTGCCCTTGCAAAAAATTGCTTTGCAAAATTATATTGAATGCCTGCATTTACATTTACCGGCAAGTCTTCCTGCTTCACAATTTCTACACTTACTAAAAAACTTTCTGAAGGCTCATATCCCAAACCGAGTTTATAAATTGAACCAAGTTTTTCATTATTCGTTTTGCTTAGCGTGCCTCCAACCGGGTTGTAGAGATGAATACCTGCATGTAATTGATCAGTAAGATGTGCGATAACTCCTATTTCAAAATTCACTGCGGAAGAATTTTGATAACCGGGTATCCTGTAAGAATAGTAATTGAACTTAACACCTATGTCGAGCTTACTTCCCAAAGACCTTGCATATGCAATGCCTAACTGTGACTCGTTATAGTTTTTGAAGCCAAAGTAATCTGCCTGTAATCCAAAATTTCCTTGCTTTGTAGGAAGCACGCCCACTGCTGAATACATATTTGTTTCAGCAAGAAGAAATCTTCTTTCTCCATAAACTCCGATGCCGGGAGTTTTTAATTGAGCAAGTGAGGCCTGGTTCGCCGTAAAAGAAAATGCATCTACATGACTGATACTGTATGCCCCTAAGCCGATATAAGGAGCAGCGAGCGCTCTTCGAAGTGATTGGGCGTTTAAGAAAACACTGATCGAAATCAATAAAAAGAAAAGGTAAATTTTTCTCAAAAGCAGAAATTAAGTGTGCGAAATAAATATAGAGATTAAAATTAAATTTCGGCGGGGTTCTGCAAAAAATTAATAATGAATGAATATAGGGTTTAATTTTGCGCCATGAAAATTTTGGATGGAAAGCTGGCCTCACAGGCAATTAAGGAAGATCTTAAAAATAAAATTTCCGGGCTGCAGGATACTGGCAAAAAATTACCGCATCTTGCTGCAGTTCTTATTGGTAATAATCCGGCAAGCGAAACGTATGTTGCTTCTAAAGTAAAAAGCTGTAGTGAAGTTGGGATTATTTCTACCTTAATAAGATTTGAAGAATCAATTTCCGAAGATGAACTTCTCTCAAGCATCAAAGGTTTAAATGATGATATTGATGTTGACGGAATTTTAGTACAGCTTCCGCTACCAAACCATATCACTGAAGAAAAAGTGATCTATGCGATATCTCCGGAAAAAGATGTAGACGGCTTTCACCCTGTAAATGTTGGCAAGATGGTATTAGGCTTTCCATCTTTTATATCAGCTACCCCCTATGGAATTCTGTTGCTTCTAAAGCACTATGAAATTGAAACGAGTGGTAAAAGCGTGGTCGTTATTGGGAGAAGTAATATCGTTGGAACGCCCATCAGTATTTTATTATCAAGAAATAATGAAAGCGGAAACGCTACTGTAACGCTGTGTCATTCGCGTACAAAAAACATTAAAGAGCTTTGTAACAATGCTGATATCATAATTGCAGCAATTGGTAAGGCAGGCTTTGTTACTGAAGACATGGTGAAAGAGGGCGCAGTGATAATAGACGTAGGCATCAATCGAATAAAAGATGAAACAAAAAAGAGTGGCTTTGCACTTGCAGGCGACGTAGATTTTAAAAGCGTTTCTATTAAAGCAGGCTATATCAGCCCTGTGCCGGGCGGCGTAGGCTTGATGACCATTGCTGCCTTACTTATGAATACGTATAGAGCATGTGTAGAAAGGCAAGCAATGAATAATGATCAATTAACAATTACAAATTGATACTAAAATTATCCTTTTGGAAACTATTATAAAAAATATCGCTGCCACATTTCTTCCTGTAATGGAATCATTTTACACATTGCAGGGCGAGGGCTTTCACCAGGGAAAAGCAGCTTATTTTATACGGCTTGCCGGTTGTGATGTTGGTTGCGTGTGGTGTGATGTAAAAGAAAGCTGGGACAAAGATTCACATCCCAGGCAAAGTATTGAACAAATTGTAGAAGAAGCAAAAAATAATCCTGGTCGTTTAGCTGTTATCACCGGAGGAGAGCCGACCATGCACCATCTTGAAAGCCTTACAAGAGCATTAAAATTGGAAGGCTTTTCCACCAATATAGAAACTTCCGGCTCGCATCCGTTAACCGGCTCATGGGATTGGGTTTGCCTGTCGCCAAAAAAATTTAAGCCGCCTTTACCAGATATATTGAAGAAGGCTGATGAATTAAAAATTGTTGTTTTTAATAAATCAGATTTTTTGTGGGCTGAGAAATATGCATCACAGGTATCGAGAGGTTGCCGGTTATATTTGCAACCGGAATGGGATAAAGCCGGAGTAGTAACACCAATGATAATTGATTACATAAAAGGCAATCCCCAGTGGCAGCTTTCGCTGCAAATTCACAAATACATTAATGTTCCGTAGAAAACGGTGCAAGGTGTGAGCAGATTTCCCCCGATGGAATGATAAACTGATTTCTGAATTGCAATCCGGTCGCCCTGAATTGTTTGTTGGCTTGCGCTTAATAAAGAATTAATTTAGATAAAAAATTATGCAAGTCGATATAAACAATCTTCTCACATTGCCCCACGTCGAAAGAAAAAAGATTGCTGAAAAACTTTGGAATAGTTTAGACCCGGCTAACTCTATTACTAAAGAAGATAAAGACACGATTAACTTATTGGAAAAAAGATGGAATCTTTTTGAGAAAGGAACATCTAAATCTTTTACTTCTGCACAACTAAAAAAAAAGATTGAAATAGAGAGAAAAAAGGATAAATGAAAATTAATGAAATCGTTTATACTGAAACGTTTTGGGATGACATTAAAGAAGTGATACACAAGTATGATACGGTTTCAATTAATTTAGGCGATAGGTTTTTAGATCAAATCTGGTTTGCGGAAGCACGCATACAGGCTAATCCGCACGCCTTCAGCAAAATTACAAAATCAGGCTTCAGGAGGTGTTTACTTAGAAAATTCCCTTATAAAATTTTTTTTAGAATAAAAGAAAACAAAATAATTGTCATTGCCCTGATACATAAATCCCGATCAAATAGACATATAAAAAGAAGACTTAAATGATCCGATAATTTTTAGTTCCTGGGTAATTGCTACGGTAATAATTTTGCTTTTCGAATCGGTCCGATAGCTGTACTTGCTTCTTCCTTAACAATGCATTACATAATTCCCAACTTAATTTTTTTTATTTTTATTGATCTCTGAAAATAAAAAACAAATTTTGATACACAAGTTTTTTAAAACATCGTTCATCTTACATCGCATATCATACATTGCTCTCTTACTTCTTATATCAAACATTTCTAATGCTCAGTGGTACGATCCTGAAAAGGTAGATCACAATGCTACTACTATCTATAATCTCGCGAATAGCAAAGCGCAAAATGGTGACTATGCTACTGCGCAACAAATGATGAATGAGGCTTTGAAGACTGATTCAAAATTTGTAGACGCATATCTCTCACTTGCCGGAATAGACGCCAGCATGAAAAATTATTCACTTGCTGTTGCAAATTTTGAAAAGGCCTTTGCGCTTGATTCTGTTTATAGTAATTATTATTTGCTTCCCTACTCCATAGACCTTGCAGGCTGTGGCAGGTTTGAAGATGCATTAAAAGCCATAAATACTTTTTTACTGAATCCTAAAATAAATGAACGCAGCATCAAGGCTGGTGAATTCAGAAAGAAAACATACGAGTTTGCAATAGATTATGCAAAGACACTTTCCGAAAAAAATTATGTTTTTAATCCTCAGAATTTAGGTGATAGTATCAATACTTCAGATCTTGAATATTTTCCTTCACTCACGATTGACGGAGAAAAAATGATTTTTACAAAACGCATAAACAGTAATGAAGACTTTTATGAAAGTGACTTGGTAAACGGCAGATGGGGTAAGGCATTTCCATTGCCCGGCAATATCAATTCATCGGCGTTTAATGAAGGTGCACAGAATATCTCACAAGATGGAAACTGGTTAATTTTTACAGGATGCAATTTCCCTGAAGGCCTGGGCAGTTGTGATCTTTA
>JBDUEG010000078.1:0-11895 GCA_040002575.1 Ginsengibacter sp. | reverse complement strand
GGTATCATTTTACCTTCATCGTTACTTTTACTACAAGATGAAAATAAAAATGCCGCAGTTAAAACGGTTAGGCAAAGTCTGAAGAACGGTTTCATAATTTTTTTGATTTTTGAATTGGGTTGTTGTTAAAAGCAGAAATCATATTTAGTATTAATTACAAATTTTTCAAAAAGTAATCTTTATTTATTAAAAAAGGAAGTAAGGTCTGCCAGGGGTATCATTTGTTGTTCTCCACTTGCAAGATTTTTTACTAAACAGACTCTTTCTTCAATTTCTTTATCTCCGATAATTATTGCGAACCTGATATTTTTTTTGGTAGCATACCTGAATTGTTTATCGAGTTTTGTGTGCTCATAAAATAGCTCGCAACTTATTTCTGCATTGCGAAGTTTTTGCATTTCTAAAAAAGCAAACTTGCTTTCTTTCTCTCCAAGGTTTAGGAAAAGAGCCGTTGTTGATTTATTTATATCCTGCGGAAAAAGGTTTAGTTCTTCCATTACATCATAAATTCTGTCTACGCCAAAGCTAATACCAATTCCAGGTACGTCGGGCAAACCGAATAAACCGGTAAGGTCGTCGTACCTTCCGCCGCCGCCAATGCTCCCCATTTCTACGTTTCGTGCTTTCACTTCATAGATGACACCGGTATAATAATTAAGGCCCCTTGCAAGAGTAAAGTCAATTGTAAGTGTGTCTTGCAGATTATTATCATTGCCTTTTATGTATGCAAGCAATACTTCAAGTTCTTTAAGCCCTTGTTTGCCAATATCCGTATTTTGAAATAATTGTTTTGCAGCATGTAACTTTTCTTCATTAGTCCCTGAAATCTCCAAATAGTTTTTAATTATTGAGATTTGATTAGAATTTAAACCGTTCACTTTTAGCTCTTCGGCCACCTTCTCAATTCCTATCTTATCAAGTTTGTCAATTGCTGTAGCGATTGTCGTCATATTCTCTCCACCGCAAATTTCTGTGAGCGCAGAAAGTATTTTACGGCTGTTTACTTTTATTTCTACATTAAGTCTTAATCTACTGAAAACATTAATATATATTTCAGCAAACTCCACATCACTTAGCAAGGAATTACTTCCGGCTATATCTGCATCGCACTGGTAAAATTCGCGGTATCTACCTTTTTGTGGCCTGTCCGCACGCCAAACGGGTTGTATTTGATACCGCTTAAATGGCATTGTTAGCTTCCCTGAATTCATGGCAACATACCGTGCAAACGGAATAGTAAGGTCATACCTGAGTGCTCTTTCAGTTATATTTTTTTTGCTTTTCCCTACCAGTATTTCATCAAAGCTTTTTTGAATTTCGTCTCTCTTCAAAGGATTATCAAGCCCATTATTAAGGATTTTAAAAACGAGCTTATCTCCTTCTTCTCCATATTTACCTGTAAGCGTTTCAAGATTTTCAAACGACGGTGTCTCAAGTGGTTCAAAGCCATATAGCTCAAAAACATGCCTGATTGTATCAAGAATATATTTTCTCTTCCTGATTGTTCCGGCATCGAAATCTCTTGTACCCTGTGGTATTGATGGCTTCATTATTTGCCCGCGAAATTTTTTGTGAAGGGCAAATGTATGATTTTACATTTTACGGAAGAACTTGGTTAGGGCCTTTCACAGCGCAAATAAACATGAAGTCATGAATAATAGCGATATACAGGGTTATGAAAAATTACATTTTATGCATCTTGTATGTAGCAGTAATGGGGAACTTGATTGACCATCTAAAATATTAACAAGATAATTGCAGCAAAAAAACTTTTTATGCCGTCTAAAGTTTCATTGTTTGTTTTCGGCAGATACAGATGCGAAGAAATGGTGTGGTTAGATTTTTAATATTATAATCCTCTTATGAGGTGGTATTGAAAAACTTAAATCCTATATTTAATTTTTAACTTGCTTTACCCGGTAAAAAAAATAAACATGAGCCTTGAAGAATTTGAAAATACAACGGATACCAAGTCGAAGCGATATATGCAGATGAAAAGCATACTGGATTTTGGTATGGGGGGTTTATATATAGCGGTTGGCATTATCATTTTTTTTTCAAAACAATTTCATCTCTACACTAATTTCACAGAGAGTACACCGGCAAAAATATTTGCTGTGTTAGTTATTATCTATGGAGCCTGGAGAATTTACAGGGGATTCAAAAAAGATTATTTTAAGGAAAGATGAGACATCGATTTATAAATAAAGAGTGGCAGGCGGTTATCGCAATATTTGCGATTATCATTGCAATATTTCCTGGGTGTCAGGATGGAAATACCCGTACCGATCTTGACACTAATGAAACCGGCACCATCCATATAAGTGTCGATGAATCCTTCAAGCCGATAATTGATTCACAAATACAAGTTTTTGAAGCATTAAATACCGGCGCTAAAATTATTCCGGACTATAAATCCGAGGCAGATTGTTTTAAAGATCTTATAAAGGATAGCACAAGAATGATTATTGTTACAAGAGGATTGACACCTGATGAAGAAAAATTTTACAAGGATAGTTTATCTTATTCACTCACATGGTCAAAAGTCGCTAATGATGCAATTGCAGTTATTGTAAATAATAGTTCACCTGATTCGCTTTTTTCTTTGAGTGATTTACGTGGTATATTGGACGGGTCAACAGGGGACAAACAGATTGCCGTATTTGACGGATTGAGCGCAACCAGCACGGTTCGGTTTGCTGTTGATTCAATTTTAAAAGGAAAGTCTTTTGATCCAAAGAAAGTATTTGCGGAAAAAAACAGCCTGGGAGTTATTGACTATGTGTCGAAACATAATGATGCGATAGGTTTTGTTGGAGTGAGTTGGATAGGTAATAAGGAAGATACAGCCCAGATAAGCTTTCTAAAAAGTGTAAGGATAGCTGCACTCCAGTGCACGTGCCCGGAAAAAAGCTATGTAAAACCTTACCAGGTCAACATTCTAAGGCATCGTTATCCGTTGGTACGCGGTTTGCATTATATTTTAAAAGAGAACTATAATGGTTTAGGCTCCGGGTTTGCTAATTTTTTAGAATATGAAAAAGGACAGCTAATTTTCCGGCGTGCATACTTAGCGCCTACAAAAATGAACTTTAGCGTAAGAGAAGCAACATTAAATTCACAATAGTTATTAATTATTCTTAAATCAAGAAAATTCGAAAAAATGAAAAAATTTAGTCTTTTAGGATGTTTGATCGTGTCGGTAAATTTTTTATTTGCTCAAAGCATAGACGACGGTAAAAAATTTTTAAACTATGAAAGATATACAAGCGCACAGGATGTGTTAAGTAAATTGTTGGCCGCCAATCCTAATAATGTCGAAGCAGCTTACTGGCTAGGCCAGACCTATTTACAAAACCAGGATACCCCTGATTCTGTTGCGGCAAAGACACTATACCAAAAAACATTGCAGGCAAATCCCAATGCGCCTCTGATGCTTGTCGGGGTAGGCGAGATAGAATTAATGGAAGGCAAAAAGGAAGATGCCCGTAATCGTTTTGAAACCGCTATAAGCCTTACCAAAGGTAAGGACGCAGGTGTTCTTGCAGCAGTCGGCCGTGCAAATGTCGATGCAAGGACAGGCGATCCTGTATACGCAATTGAAAAACTTAAACTGGCAGCGGATAGGGATAAAAAAAATTCGCAAATACAGGTACTTTTAGGGGATGCTTACAGAAAAATGACTGACGGTGCTAATGCTACAATTGCCTACCAGGCTGCTGCATCGCTTGATCCAAAAAATGCAAGAGCTCCTTTTATGATAGGCAGAATTTATGAGACCCAGGGTTTTGGACAAGAACCAATTTATATGAAATTTTATGATGCTGCTATTGCTGCCGATCCAAGTTTCGCTCCTGTTTTTTATTGGTTATATAATTACTATTACAGGCGTGATGTAAACAAATCCCAGGAGTATCTAAATAAATACATTGCAGTAGCAGATCCTGATTCTAAAAATTGCTACGCTGAAGCATCTTTGTTATATGTATCTCAAAAATACCAGGAGGCTATTACTAAGTCTGACCAGTGTATAACTTCAGCAGGTACAAAAGTTTTTCCTAACCTCTATGGATTGAAGGCATATTCTTACGATAAACTTGGCGATTCTCTTAATGCAAAAAAATATTTTGAGGAGTTTTTTACAAAGGTGAACCCTGATAAGATAGGGCCAAATGATTACGCTACCTATGGCAGGGTTCTCTTGAAGTTGGGCGGCAGTGATTCATTAGAAACATTAAAGAATGATTCACTGGCATCAGTATATATTGCTAAAGCGATTGCACTTGACACAGTTCCGGTTAATAAACTTGACTATGTGAAATCAACTGCAGCAAGCTTAGCAGATGCAAAAAAGTATGCACAGGCCGGTGATTGGTATACGAAAATTCTTACCCTTAAGCCGGATTATGGCAAAGTTGATTTGTATTATGCAGGCTACAACGACTACAGGGGTTCCGAATATGTAAAAGCCGATTCTATATTTGGTTTATATATGACTAAGTATCCTGAAGACCCTTTTGGTGCATACATGAGGGGAAGATCTGCAGAAGGTATTGATACCACCGGTACTCAGGGATTGGCAAAGCCTTATTATCAAAAAGTTATTGATATCTACGATACAGCCACAGATAAATCAACTACAAAAGACTATATCATACCATCTTACAGGTATATGGTAGCTAATAGCTACAACGTGCAAAAGGACAAAGTTGCTGCTATGCAGTTCAACGATAAAATTCTTGGAATTGATCCGGCTGATGCGACAGCAATTAAAACAAAGGAAGCATTAATGGGAGCCAACGTAAAGCAAAAAACCAAGACTGATTCAGATAACACCACAGAAAAAGAAAAGATCAAAACAGGTGATTCAAAAGAAAAGATAAAGCCTGGTAAAACAAAAGTGAAACCTAAATAAAATCTTTAATATTTCTTATCGGCCCGGATTTAATCCGGGCTTTTTTATTTAAGCAACAAAAGAATTTTGTATTTATGACTTTGAACTAAAGCCTTGTAAAACATTAGTAGTACATATTGATTATTGCTGACGCTGTAGTATTTTTGCAAATAATAATTTTCGTTTTTGATGGAACTTTTTTTATTACAGGCCACATCTGATATCAACAGCACTGTAAATTATCTGCCCATCGGTATTCAACTTCTTTTTGCGATTGGTTTGCTTGCTTTAATGATTACAGGTACCCACCTTTTAGGGCCGAAGAGAAAGACTGCAGATAAGCTGCAGAACTTTGAAAGCGGTATCGAATCACAGGGTAATGCCCGGCAACCGATGGCCATTAAATATTTTCTTGTTGCCATATTGTTTGTGCTATTCGATGTTGAGGTAATTTTCTTTTATCCTTATGCGGTAAACTTTAGAGCATTGGGATGGCATGGTTTCCTTGTTGTGTTAATGTTTATTGGATTTTTTCTTGCAGGATTTTTTTATATAATAAAAAAGGGAGCGTTGAGTTGGGAAGAATAACCCCAAACCCTTGAAGGGGATTTGAACCCATGCTGTGGAAATTTGGAAGGTGAAATAATGATAAGGTGGCTTAAACATAAATTTGAATTGTTTTAATTTTTTAAATTAGTATTTAACATCGTACATCTAACATCGTAAATCGCACATATAATGCCCCGTCCCGTACAATATAATTTAACTCAAAAGCCGCTTGAATCTCCTGTCGGAATGGTTGAAGGGCCTCCTGGTTTTGCAGGCCAGGGTTTCTTTGCCTCTAAATTGAACGATGTTGTTGGTCTTGCGAGAAAAAATTCGATATGGCCTTTACCCTTTGCCACGAGTTGCTGTGGCATCGAGTTTATGGCATTGATGGGCTCGCATTATGACCTTGCCAGGTTCGGTTCAGAACGGGTTAGCTTTTCTCCGCGGCAATGCGATTTACTAATGGTAATGGGGACTATTGCAAAAAAAATGGCTCCTATCTTAAAGCAGGTTTATCTTCAGATGGCAGAACCCCGTTGGGTTTTATCAATGGGCGCGTGTGCATCCAGTGGCGGTATATTCGACACGTATTCTGTTCTTCAGGGCATCGATCAAATCATTCCTGTAGATGTATATGTACCAGGATGTCCGCCCCGGCCGGAAGCAGTATTAGATGGTTTCATGAAAGTTCAGGACCTGGTGGGTAAAGAAAGCTTACGCAGAAGAAATTCAGATCAGTATAAGGAATTAATGAAAAGTTATGGTATAGAATAGTTTATAAGATGAATGAAAATTTAGAACGTCACTGAACATTAGAATTTTTCATTTTGAATTTTTATATGGCATTGTCGAACCAAATAATAAAAGATAAGCTCACGGAAAAGTTTGGCGGGGAACTTACTTCCTGGGAAGAGCCTTATGGTATGCTTACCTTTTCTGCAAATAAAGATTTGAATCTTAAAGTACTTCAATTTCTTTATGATGATCCCCTGTTACAGTTTCGTTTTTTAACGGATTTATGTGGTGTACACTTCCCCGAAAAAAAAGGCGAAGAGATTGCAGTTGTCTATCATCTCCACAATCTTATTGACAATATTCGTATTCGCTTTAGAATTTATACTGACGTTAATAAGCCTGATGTTTTTAGTGCCAGTGCATTGTATGCAGCGGCTAATTGGATGGAAAGGGAAACGTTTGACTTTTACGGCGTAAACTTTATCGGCCATCCGAACCTTAAAAGGATATTAAATGTTGATGACATGGAATATTTCCCCTTAAGAAAAGAATATCCGTTAGAAGACCAGTCAAGGACAGATAAAGATGATGAAATGTTTGGGAGAAGTTAATCCAGAAATTGTACAACAAGCAACTGAATGAGTGAACATGTAAAATTACCGGAGGGAAGTCTTGAAAAGCAGACAACTACACTGAACCTGGGGCCTACTCATCCTGCTACCCATGGCGTTTTTCAAAACATTATAGAATTAGACGGTGAAAGAATTGTGGGTGCAACTCAAACGGTTGGCTATATACATCGTGCCTTTGAAAAAATAGCTGAGCATCGTCCCCTGTATCAAATAACGCCGCTTACTGATCGCCTGAATTATTGCTCTTCGCCAATCAATAATATGGGCTGGCATATTACATGCGAAAGATTATTAGGAGTTCAAACTCCGAAACGGGTCGATTATTTGAGAATCATAATAATGGAACTTGCCCGCATTTCTGATCACCTTATTTGCAATTCAATTGTAGGTGTAGATTCCGGGGCATACACTGGCTTCTTATATGTAATGCAATACCGTGAACTTATTTATGAAATATATGAAGAGATATGTGGTTCAAGGCTTACAACTAATATTGGCAGGATTGGTGGCTTCGAAAGAAATTTTACAAATACGGCTTTTGAAAAGCTCGAAAAATTTATAAAAGAGTGGCCGGTAGTTTTAAAAGAATTTAATAATTTATTTGTACGCAACCGAATCTTTATGGAGCGCACAATAGGCGTTGGCCCAATATCTGCCGAACGTGCACTGAACTATGGTTTCACCGGTCCGAACTTAAGAGCAGCAGGAGTTGATTATGATGTGAGGGTGCACAATCCCTACAGTAGTTATGAAGATTTTAATTTTACAATTCCTGTAGGTTCCACTGGTGATTGTTATGACCGGTTTTTAGTTCGTGACCAGGAAATGTGGGAAAGCTTGCATTTAATTCAGGAGGCGTATAAAAAGGTACAGGAATTCAAGGGAGCGGAAGCAGAGGTCTTTCATGCCGACGTTCCTGAATATTATCTTCCAGATAAAAAAGATGTTTACACAAAAATGGAAGCGCTCATCTATCATTTTAAAATCGTGATGGGCGAGATTGATATTCCTGTCGGAGAACTTTATTCAGCCGTAGAAGGAGCAAACGGAGAACTGGGATTTTATCTGATAAGTGATGGTGGCAGGGCACCGTATCGCTTACATTTCAGACGTCCATGTTTTATTTATTACCAGGCATATTCGGAACTTACAAAAGGAGGCATGCTTAGCGACGCAATCATAACAATGAGCAGTTTAAATTTGATTGCCGGAGAGTTGGATGCATAAAACTAATTTGCTTCTTCATTGAAGCAGGACAAAATATGAACACAGGATTCTCAAAAGAAAAATTAGACAAGGTAAATGAGTTGATTTCTCATTATCCTGAAGGAAAGCAAAAGAGCGCCTTGTTGCCAATATTACATTTAGCACAGCAGGAATTTGGAGGCTGGCTGGACGTACGTACCATGGATTATGTTGCAACGCTCTTAAATCTTCAACCTATTGAAGTATATGAGGTAGCTACTTTTTACTCCATGTATAACATGAAGCCCGTTGGCAAATATGTTTTTGAAGTTTGTCAGACCGGCCCTTGTATGTTGAACGGGAGTGATTCAATAATTCAGTACATCCAAAACAAATTGAATATTGGAATTGGACAGACCACTGCTGATGGGTTGTTCACTTTGAAAGTGGTTGAATGCCTCGGCGCATGTGGTTATGCACCCATGATGCAGCTGGGTAAAACGTTCCGTGAACATCTCACAAAAGAAAAGGTTGATAAAATAATAGAAGAGTGTGCGGCAAAAGCGGCAGCAAATAATTAATAAGCTTTGTTATGAAATTACATGCCTATTTAGGCTTCCAGGGAAATTGTAAAGAGGCACTTGACTTCTATAAAGAAGTATTTGATGGAGAAATTTCCCAGATAAGCACCTACGGTGAGTCACCCATGGAAAGTCCGAAAGAATTTAGTGATAAGATTATGCATGCACGGCTTCAATTTGGCGATACGTTGATGATGTTCTCAGATATGATGGGTGAGAAAGAAGCTGATGCAGGAAGTATGATAAGTTTGTCCATTGAGTGTGATAACCTCGATCAACTTGAAAAAGTGTTTTCAAAAATATCTGAAGGAGGGAAAGTTACCATGCCTTTGCAGGATCAATTTTGGGGTGCAAGGTTTGGAATGCTCACTGATAAATTTGGTATACACTGGATGTTTAATTGCGAGAAGAAATCATAACAAAATTTTTAAGATAAAAATAGATGGGTCAGAAATTATTGTTAGAGAAAGCGCACATCGAAGGCATAAGGACTTTTGACGTTTATCGCCGCGAAGGCGGATACAAGAGTGTAGAGAAGGCATTGAAATTACAGCCAAATGATATTGTTGAAGATGTAAAGAAAAGTGGGTTGAGGGGACGTGGTGGTGCTGGATTTCCCACAGGAATGAAATGGAGTTTTCTTGCCAAGCCGGAAGGTGTCGCACGATATCTTGTCTGCAATGCAGATGAAAGCGAGCCAGGGACTTTCAAAGACAGATACCTGATGGAATTCATTCCACATTTACTTATTGAAGGAATGATCGTTTCATCGTATGCGTTAGGCAGTAATGTTTCCTACATCTATATACGCGGAGAATATGATTGGGTAACGGATATTTTACAGGTTGCCATCGACGAAGCAAAACAAAATGGATTTCTTGGAAAGAACATTTTGGGAAGCGGCTTTGATTGTGAGGTGTATTTGCATCGTGGTGCAGGAGCATATATCTGCGGAGAAGAAACTGCATTGCTCGAAAGCCTGGAAGGCAAGAGGGGTTTGCCAAGGATAAAGCCGCCGTTTCCTGCGGTAAAAGGCGTTTGGGGTTGCCCGACTGTTGTAAATAATGTGGAAACTATCGCAGCAATTGTTCCTATCATTAATGATGGTGGAGAGGCTTATTCAAAAATTGGTGTAGGAAAATCAACAGGAACAAAGCTGATTTCAGCGTGCGGAAATATAAATAAGCCCGGTGTATATGAAATTGATATGACCATTTCGGTCGAAGAATTTATTTTTAGTGATGAATATTGTGGAGGTATTCCTAACGGAAAAAAATTAAAAGCATGTATTCCCGGTGGCTCATCAGTTCCTATTTTACCTGCGAATCTTCTATTAAAAACAGCTAAAGGTGAAACAAGAATGATGAACTATGAAAGTCTCGCTGATGGTGGATTTGCTACAGGAAGTATGATGGGTTCTGGTGGCTTTATAGTTTTTGATGAAGATCAGTGTGTGGTTCGTAATACAATGACACTTGCACGGTTTTATCACCATGAAAGTTGTGGACAGTGTTCTCCTTGTCGTGAAGGGACGGGATGGATGGAAAAGATTTTGCATAAAATCGAAAATGGAAAAGGAGAAATGAAGGATATAGATTTGCTCTGGGACATTCAAAGAAAGATTGAGGGCAATACAATTTGTCCGTTAGGAGATGCAGCAGCATGGCCGGTCGCAGCAGCTATCAGGCACTTCAGGGATGAATTTGAATGGCACATTTTAAACCCTGGAGAATGTTTAGTGAGAAATTATGGATTGGCGAATTATGCGGACCCGCTGAAAGTAGTTGTAACAGCATAAAAATTTCAATGCAAAAGATAGATAACATAGAAATAAAAAACTTTAAATCTATACGCAGTCAAAAAATTGAAGGGTGTAAGAGAGTTAATGTTTTTATTGGTTATCCGAATGTGGGTAAGAGTAATATATTGGAGGCGATAGGCTTATTTAGCTCCTTCTTACAAAACAGTGAAAATTTTAAATTCAGTGATATCTGTAGAATAAAAAATTTTTCTGAACTTTTTTTTAATAAAGATTATCGTGAGGCTACCAATATTATTATTAATAATAACCTCTTGCTTGAATTAATTATAACTCAATCTAATGATTTAGCTATTAGAATAGCTACGACATTTGATCATGACGGTAATGCGGATAGAGACAGTATTTATTCATCTGAAATAAATAATGATAATTTTACTTATAAGACTTCTATAGAAAGTTCTGAATCTAATTATAAAAGAATTGTAGGAACCATTCGTAAATATGAGTTTAAAAGCAATGGAAAAATTAATCAAAGAAGACCCTTTACATTAGGTATTCCATTTGGTGATAATTTATTAGATATTTTGCAACGTGATTCAACTTTGAGGCAGCAAGTTGCTAATTTATTCGATGAATATAATTTGAAACTCTTCCTTGACGGAGAAGAAATAAAATTTTTGAAATTTTTAAATGATGGAACAGGGGTAAGTATTAGCTATCATCTTGTTGCAGATACTTTAAGAAGATTGATTTTTTATAAAGCTGCAATTCAAAATAATACAGATTCTATCCTTCTCTTCGAGGAACCCGAAGCTCACATGTTTCCTCCTTATATTTCAAAGTTTACAAGTGATTTGATTCATGATGAAAATAACAATCAATTTTTTATCACAACCCACAGCCCATTTGTTCTAAATGATTTAATAGATAATTTAAAAAGTGATGAATTATCCATTTATATAGTGACTTATAAAAAAGAAACAGGTGAAACAATATTAAATAGAATGAGTGAAGAAGATATACATGAAGCTTACCAGTTTGGGTATGATTTTTTTATGAACCTTGATAAATTTATATCCCAGGAACAGCATGATGAAGTTTGAAAATAATTGGTGGTTATATTTTATACCCGAATGTTATTTTGATACAGTTCTTTTAAAAAAATTATTGAAGACTAACAAACGTTTAATGCACCGAAAAGGATGCAACAATGTGATTAGAGATTTAGAAAGTAAAAGGCTGAATAATTTATTTGCAGTAGCGATAATTGATAGAGATAAAACGGAACTCAATTATTTAAAGGAATGTCAAGTTCATTATAATGCTGACAAACTGATTTTATGGAAACATGCAAACCAAAATCATTTTATAATTCAACTCAATCCACCTTTGGAAAAATGGATTATTGAGATTTTAGATGACAGTGAATTGAAGATTGAAGATTTCGGCTATTCAAGAACTTATAAAAAGCTCAAAAGGCAAATAAAAGAAGATATAGATAGTGAAAGTGATGAAAAATTAAATAAATTATTAAACGCAATTATTAAAACAGATTGC
>JBDUEG010000077.1:0-11896 GCA_040002575.1 Ginsengibacter sp. | reverse complement strand
GGGAAAACAAGCATTATTCTCCCTTTAAATAAATTGAAAACAATAATATCTCTTTTATATTCTTTAGGATCAAAGGGCTTCATTTCTCCTGTATAGTAAAAGCCGGGGTTGTTCCACTTGATTCTTTCTCCAATCATTTTATCAGTATCGAGAATAACCTGGCGTATGTATTCTACGATGTTTCCCAAAGCAGGGTCAAGCTTTTGAATATGCTCTGTTACCAGTGCCTGGTCAGTAAGTTTTAGTTTTGTCATTTTTTAAAAACTTTATTTAAAATTATAAATATTCATTGGGCATCGAAGAACAATCCTTCCAAAGGTAGCAGTTCCAGAAATTCTAAATCTCAAGGTAATAAAGCTAATAAAGAGGTTCACGTGAAGGAAGCAAGGGGATTCGCAGACGTTGATTAAAAGGCAACTTTATTGGATGGAGAGGATGCTTCGAATTTTTATTATCAATTCGCTCGCTTTGAAAGGTTTCGAAATAAAATCGCTGGCACCATATTCATATATAGCGGTGTCTGCCACCTTTGGAAAACCAGAATACATAAGAACAGGAATATGCCTTGTTATGTCGTTTGTCTTTAATTTTTTACAAATCTCAAAGCCATCAACAGTTCCAATAAAAACGTCCAGCAATATTAATTGAGGCTGATAATTAGTAATACTATTAATCGCTTTTATACAATCTGAAAAGATAGATACCTTAAAGCCTTTCTTCAATAATATGGATCTTACAATTTGCAAAAGATCTTTATCATCGTCTATAATCACTATTCTATCCATAACCCTTTTTATAGGTCAATAATCATGCAAATACAGAAGTTTGAATTGTTAATAATCAGGCAGTTGAAAACACTGAACCGGCAGCGTTGACAAATATTTTTTTACGCATGATTGTTTAATTATCGGGGAAACTCCTGCTTTACATTTCTAAATTATTAGCAAGCTCATCGCCGGTAACAACTTCCTTTCTATGGCCAATCAAAATTTGTAATCGATTTTTCCCCGGTCGAAATTATTACCAGTTTAAACAGCCTGATTTTTTATATTAAATTATTTTTACATTACTTTTATTACTATGGTGTCTAATGCCTTATTTTAGATTTTTAAATGAAAAATTTGGATCTTAAAAACGCCTCAGCCTACACTTATCAATTTCTTTCCGGTGGCGGTGAAATGGGCGCTCTCACCCGTGCAAAAGACTGGAGCAAAACTTCTATCGGGCCTGTCGCAGACTGGCCACAAAGTTTACGAACTACCCTTAGCATTATTCTCAATTCGAGGTTTCCTATGTTTTTATTTTGGGGACCGCAGCTAATTTGTTTTTATAACGATGCCTTCAGGCCAAGTCTTGGTCACAATGGGAAACATCCGGATATTCTCGGAATGAATGGGGAAGATGCCTGGCCGGAAATATGGGAAATAATCAACCCATTAATTGACCAGGTGCTTTCAGGTGGTGAAGCCACATGGAGCGAAGACCAGCTGATACCTATTTACAGGAATGGAAAAATTGAAGACGTTTACTGGACGTTTAGCTATAGCCCTGTAAATGATGAATCAGGAAAGCCAGCTGGTGTCTTTGTGACCTGCAGTGAAACAACGGGCAAGGTGAAGATGCTGGAAGAAATAGGGGAAAGTAAAAATCAGCTTCAGTTTGCAATAGATGCAACAGGATTAGGCACCTGGGATTATAACCCTGTAATTAATAAATTCACGGGCAACGAAAGGCTGAGAGAATGGTTTGGTCTTAAGCCGCAAGATGAGATAGACTTATCAATTGCTGTGAATGTAGTGGCACAGGCAGATAAGGTACGTGTAACTGACGCCATTCAAAAAGCATTGCAATTTTCTTCCGGCGGATATTATGATATTGACTACACAATTATTAATCCTGTTACGAAAAAAGAAAGAATTGTAAGAGCGAAAGGTAAAGCTGAGTTTAACGACCAAAATGTGGCTTACCGCTTCAATGGCACATTACAGGATATTACTTCCCGGGCACTTGCAAAAAGAAAAACTGAAGCAAGAGAAAAGCAATTCAGAAACCTTGTGTTGCAATCACCTGTTCCTATGGCAATATTTATGGGTGAAGAGCATATTATTGAGCTGGCTAATAATAATATGATTGAAAAAATATGGCGGAAAAAAGAAAGTGATGTAATTGGAAAAAAGCTACTTGATGTATTCCCCGAACTGAGAGATCAAAAATATCCTGAACTGTTGCATAAAATATTTGTCTCTGGAAAATCTTACAGGGAAAACGAATCCATTGCATATATTCAGGAAGACACGAAGCTGATAAAATATTATCTCGATGTTGAATACGCACCGTTAATCGAAATTGATAATACGGTGTCAGGGATTATTGTTACTGTAAATAATGTAACTGAAAAAGTAGAAGCCCGTCGCACGGTAGAAGACGCTGAAGAAAGATTAAGATTAGCCGTACAAGCGGCAGAACTTGCCACCTGGGAACTTGATTTAAAAAACAGGAACATCATTTATTCATCCCGCCTGCCTGAAATATTCGGGCATGACAGCAATTATAATTTCACCCATGCACATATGCGGAGCCAGATACACCCGGATGATATTCATGATATAGTTGAAAAAGCTTTTGATGTTGCTATGGAAACAGGAGTATATAAATATGAAGCAAGGGTAGTAAAGCCTGATAATAGTGTAAGCTGGATAAGCACCCGTGGTAAAGTATTTTTTGGTGAAAACAACGAGCCTGTGAAAATGATTGGAACGCTCAGGGACATTACCGAAGAAAAAACATACCACAAAGAACTTGAGGAGAGAGAACAAAAATTCCGTTTGCTCGCAGATTCAATGCCGCAACATGTATGGACAGCAGATACTGAAGGAAACTTAAACTACTTCAACAAATCAGTGTTTGATTACTCAGGCCTTACACCGGAGCAGATTAACAAAGATGGGTGGATACAAATTGTACATCCCGATGACAGGGAGGAGAATATAAAAGAATGGACCCACGCGATAAGTACCGGCAACAGCTTTTTATTCGAACACCGCTTTCGCAGAAACGACGGCGAATACCGGTGGCAATTAAGCCGTGCTGTTCCCCAGAAAGACGCTAACGGTAACATTCAAATGTGGGTAGGCACCAGTACAGACATCCAGGATATAAAAGAAGTGGACCAGCAAAAGGACTTTTTCATGAGTATGGCCAGTCATGAATTGAAGACTCCGATTACATCTATAAAAGGCTACGTGCAAATACTGCAAAGCATGTATGTTGATGCCAAAGACGATTTTCTTACCACGTCTCTTAAGACAATCGACAAGCAAATTATAACCTTAACCAACTTAATATCCGATCTGCTCGATCTTTCAAAAATTAAATCAGGAAACCTTTTTTTAACGAAACAAAACTTTTATATAAACGGGCTTATCCGGGAAATAGTTGGTGAAATAAAACACATCAACCCCTCTTATAACATTGACTTCACAGAGGAAAGCGATGCTCTTGTACATGCAGACAGGGAGCGCATAGGCCAGGTGCTGATTAATTTTCTTACAAATGCTGTAAAGTACTCTCCTAACACTAAAGATGTGCTGGTAAAGGCTGTGGTGGAAGATAACAAAGTAGCGGTATTTGTAAAAGATTCGGGCATTGGTATCAATAAACCTGACCAGGCAAGAATCTTTGAACGCTTCTACAGGGTAGAGGGGAAGAATGAAAAAACATTTCCCGGTTTCGGTATCGGTTTATTTATTTGTGCCCAGATCATTGAAAGGCATAGCGGCAGCATCGGTGTAACCAGTGAGCCGGGAAAAGGCTCTGCATTTAGTTTTTTACTTCCTGTCCAAAACGAATCATAAAGAGGAAATGGAAACATCTCCGCACATACTTGTAATTGACGATAACAGGGATCTTCTTCAGATGCTAACGGCCATGCTTAGGCTTAAAGCGTATAAAGTTTCCACAAAAGATAATGCTGATAATATGGAAACGACGCTTTCAGAACTGGCACCCGATGTTATTTTTATGGACATGCTTTTATCCGGCGCTGATGGTTGTGAAATATGCAGGCGGCTTAAAGCAAATCCCGCATTCTCGAACATTCCAATAATCATGATCTCTGCCCATCCGCAGGCAAAAGATGAATGTTTAAAGGCCGGCGCCAATTACTTTCTTGACAAGCCTTTTGAAATGCAGGAACTTTTTAAAGTCGTTGAAAGTGCATTGCAAATTAATTAAGTAGCATCATGAACGAAATACCTGTTTTGGATAGAATAACAATTTACCCGGTCAAATCACTGGATGGAATAACGCTGGATAAAACAATGATAACAGAAGGCGGATGTCTTTTGCATGACAGGGAATACGCAATGACTGATGATAAAGGAAATTTTATTATAGGAAAAACAAATCCGCTGGTTCATTCTCTGCGTTCCTCGATTGATTTTGAAAGTGAAACTATTTCACTTCGATCAATGAATGAAACATCTTTCACACATTTTAATTTACAAAAAGAGAAACCATCTATTGAATCTTACCTGTCTGATTATTTCGGAATGAAAATATTATTGGTTCAAAACAAAACAGGAAGATTGTTGGATATGCCTGACGTTAGCGGTGCAACGGTTCTATCATCTTCAACATTACAGGAAGTTTCAACATGGTACGATGATATGGATCTTGATGAAACGAGAAAACGCTTCAGGGCAACTTTAGAAATTAAAAATGTTTCCAGCTTTTGGGAAGATCATTTGTTTTCTAAAGAAGGCAGGGGAATTGAATTCAAAGTGGGCGATGTTACGATGTTTGGTATAAGTCCCCGTGCAAGGTGTGTTGTTCCGACACGCAACCCTGACACGGGCGAGGTTACCCATGGCTTTCCAAAATCATTTGCCAAACATCGTGCATTAACGATGCCTGCATGGTCAACGCTTGAAGAATACGGACACTATTATTACCTCACGGTTAATTGTCATATTCCTGCAACTGAAATCGGAAAGTGGGTTGAGAAAGGTGACGAAATAAAAATTATTGGTGAGAAGATTTTCAGTTGAGGTATTAATTCCGACGAAGCATTTGGGTTAGCGAAAGTTTCTATTTTAATTCATGAAAGAAGATATTGCCAGCAGGAAAGACATTGATCTATTGATGAATGTTTTTTATGGGAAGCTTTTGGAAGATGGCAGCATCAATTACATTTTTACGGAAGTGATGAAAATCCATATTGAAACTCATCTTCCTGTGATTGCTGATTTTTGGGAAAGCATTTTGCTCAACAAAAATATTTACCATAACAATCCTATGAAAATTCACATGGATATACAGAACAAAACACCCTTACAAAAGCATCATTTTGATACATGGCTTGGGTACTTCAATTCAACGGTAGATGAATTATTTGATGGAACCGTAGCACAGGTGGCAAAGGAAAGAGCTTTATCAATAGCGACTGTCATGCAAATAAAAATTGCACAGCTATAATAATTTACTGGTACAGGGATAGCTAATAAAAAAACCTGTGACTATGCACAGGTTAATATCATAAATGACAAAGAAGATTTATTTGGCCCTCGCCAATTTTCCTTTTGAGGCTGTTGCTTTTTTTAAATTTTCTGTTGCGAGGTCAACCGCTCCTAAAGGTTTGTCTTTGGCAAAGTCTACCAGTATTGGCGCAGCAACAAATATTGAAGAATAGGTCCCCGTAATTACACCGATAAGCATTGCGAAAGAAAATCCCCTCGTTACTTCTCCACCAAAAATGAACAGCACAAGCAACGTAATAAATACAGTCGCTGAAGTCATAATCGTACGGCTCAACGTGTCGTTGATAGCCCTGTTAATTATCGTTGGCTTATCTGCTCCCTTCATGTTGCGGCTGTATTCCCTTATCCTGTCGAATACAATTACCGTATCATTCATCGAGAATCCTATGACAGTAAGGATCGCCGCGATAAAATGCTGGTCGATCTCCAAAGGAAAGGGCACAATGTTTTTGAAAAAAGAAAACACTGCCAACGCTACAAATACGTCGTGCAACAAAGCGATGATAGTGCCCATAGAATATCGCCAGTCGCGGAAGCGAAGAAATATATAAAGGATAATCGCAATCAGTGCAAATATTGTTGCTTTGATGGCTCCGTTTCTTAGGTCTTTAGAAATGATTGGCTGCACCAGCTGGGAATCCTGTATGTTATTTTTTACAAACTGCGGGTAGGTAAGCGTAGCAGGTATTTTTGATTTCAAGCCCTGATATAAATGAGTCAGCACAGTGCTATCAGCATTTTCCTGGCCAATTAAATAAGAGGTTGTAATATTCAAATGCCTGCTGTCTCCTACTGTTTTAATTTCAGGGTATTCTCCGCCAAGTGCGTCTCTCAAAGAGTTACGAATTTCGTCATTGTTTACGGGCTGATTGAACTGAACCGTGTAGCTTCTTCCACCCTTAAATTCCACGCCTTGCTTGAAACCATTAAAAAAAGACGCAACGCCAAGAATCAACACGATTACAGAAATGCCATAAGCCACTTTTCTATATTCAATGAATTTGAAATTAGCATGCTTAAATATTCTTTTAGAAATTCCTGTAAAATATTGAAAGTGCCTTTGCTTGTTTGTCCATACATCTGTTATTAACCTGCTCAATAAAATACCGCAAAAAAGCGAGAGCGAAATACCCAGCATTTGCGTAGTTGCAAAACCAAGTACAGGGCCGAGGCCAAAGTAAAATAAAATCGCGGCCGTTAGAAAAGTAGTAACGTGGGCATCAATTACCGGGGCAAGTGATCTCCTGTAACCATCATTCACAGCCTGCTGATAAGTTTTACCTCTTGTAAGCTCTTCCTTTATCCTTTCGAAAATAATTACGTTGGTATCTACTGCCATACCAATTGTAAGCACAAGGCCGGCAATACCAGCAGCAGTAAGCGTTGCACCTAATGCGCTAAGAATGCCTATAGTGAAAAGAAGGTTTAAGATCAATGCAATATTAGCAACCCAACCAGCGGTGTTATAATACAATAACATCAAAGCAAAGATGATGAGGAAGGCTATGATAAAGGCTTTGGCACCCCCATTAACCGCATCCTGGCCGAGAGTAGGCCCAACAATATGTTCAGCCACAATTTTTGCGGGAGCATCTATTTTACCAATCTTCAATATGCTGGCAAGATCCTGCGCTTCTTCTACAGAAAAATTTCCGCTTATTTCGGAATTACCTCCTTCGATGGGGCCGTTTACATTTGGCGCACTATATACAATATCATCCAAAGAAATTGCTATTGGCTTGTTCACATTATCGGTGGTCATTTTCCCCCATATCCTGCTTCCTGATGGCGTCATCTGCATTTTTATTGCAGGCCTTCCGCGGTCGTCATAGTCAGCTCTTGAATCTTCAACGCCCTCGCCTTCCAATTTTGCTTTATCGGTTCCGGGAACAGTTTTAACGGCATACAATTCAAAATACTTCCGGCCTGACTTTTCATCTTTTTGCTCCAGGCCATATAAAAATTTCATGTCCGCTGGAAAATTGTTTTTTACAATATCCATATTCAGGTATTCATTTGCCTTCGATGTATCCTTTAACTCAATATTCGCAATGGCAGCAAAATATTGTGACTTGCCAGATTTGTCCTGCTGTGGTCCGATAAAGTGAATAGCGTTTGCCAGCGGATGCTGATTGGCAAAGATTTTTGAAGAGTCTACACTTGCCGTCGCTTTGGAAGTGTCATTTGCATTTTTTGTGGTGTCGGGTAAAACGCCGCCTATATATTGTCCGAGAGCTTTATCAGCGTCATCAATGTTCTTTCCAATTTCACCAATATTATATACTTCCCAAAACTGAAGGTGCGCTGAGGCTTGTAACAAATTTCTTACCCGTGTTGCATCTTGTACGCCTGCAAGTTCTACGGTAATAATTCCTTTGTTTTCGTCGAGGTTTATATTTGGTTGAGCCACACCAAACTGGTCAATCCTTTTTAATAATATTTTATAGGTTTGATTAATAGCGCCTTTGGAAATCGTTTTTAACTGATCCAACACCTGGTTATCGCTGTCGCCTATCTTTATAGTTTTACCTGCTCCCGCAAATATGGATGCCAGATTTGCTCCCGGGTTTTGCTTTTTAAAAACCTGTCCGAATAACGTAATGTAATCCAGGTCGCTTGTTACTTTGTCCTGGTTAGTTTTATTCAACGCATTTATAAGCTGGGGATCCTTGGGATTATTACTTAGCGATTTTAAAAGACCTTCGAGGCTTACATTTAGTGTAACGTTCATGCCACCTTGCAGATCAAGGCCCAGGTTTAGCTGGTTTTCTTTAGACTTTTGGTAAGTTGTGCCAAGCAAGGGATAAATTTTTACATCCCTTGTACTGTCGAGAAGCCTGGCGAATTGAGTCTTTACAAGATTTTCTTCCGCATCGCCGGAAATGCCGGGATTTCTCATCTTCACCATTTTTTCAGCCTTCTGCTTCATTTTACTTTCATGACTATTTACAACCCATGTAAAAGACAGCTGGTAAACAGAAATAACAATAAGAGTAATGGCAAAAAACCACACCAAACCTTTCAGTTTCATATCTTAATTTTTAGAAGTTTGCAAAGATAGGGTTTTGAAGCTAAAGCTGCCCATCATTTAAAGGCAATAAATGGCTTTAGGAAATAAATAAAGTCTCCTTTACTAATTGTATTTTCCTGTTTTGATTTAAGACCTTCCAAATGATATTGAAAGAATTGGTCACTATTTGTGCAATTAGTGTTTTCATGCCCGCGTGCGGCCCTTCAAAAAAAGCCCATTCAACGTTACAAGAAATCGTGAAAGATAGTGTGCTGCTTAGAACAGACACAACTTTGTCTGAGGTAAAAAGCGAAAAGCTTTATAAGGCTAGAACGTCTCCTTTATTAGAAACGCTGTTACAAGAATATCCACAATATTTCGATCGTATTTTGCGAAACAGAAATGCACTGAATGTACAAGTAATATATACACAGGTAAACCGCGATAAAAAGAACATTCCGGCATTCACAGATTTCTTCTTCAACGTTGATAGTTCGAAATACTTTTATCCGGCGTCCACTGTAAAACTTCCTACTGCATTACTTGCGCTGCAAAGACTTCATGAACTTGAAAATACCGGTATCACAAAGAGTACCACCATGGTAACAGAGAATGGTTATAGCGGGCAAGCATCAACCTTTAACGATCCTAAAACTCCTGATGGCAGGCCAAACATTGAGAGCTACATTAAAAAGATTTTTCTGGTAAGCGACAACGATGCATTCAACAGGCTGTATGAATTCTTAGGACAAAAATATTTAAATGAAGAACTTCACAAGAAAGCTTATGAGGATGCGCAGATAGTCCATCGGCTGGACATCTTCTTATCAGAAGATGAGAACAGGCACACAAATCCTGTAAGGTTTTTAGATAATAACAATAACGTATTATACAATCAGCCTTTACAATTCAATGAAACAAGATATGCTGAGAGGCATGATTCGCTTGGCAAGGCTTATTACAAAGGAGGCGGGTTGATAAATACGCCGATGAATTTTTCAAAGAAAAACAGGATTTCTCTTGAAGATCTGCATACCATTTTACGAAGTGTAATTTTCCCACAGAATGTGCCGCAAGAAAAGAGGTTTAATCTTACGGATTCAGACTATGCTTTCGTTCTTCATTATATGTCGCAGTTTCCGGGCGAAACAATTTACCCATTTTACGATTCATTAAACTTCCCTGACGGTTATGTGAAGTTCCTTTTATATGGATCGCAAAAAGAACCATTACCAAAAAATATAAGAATCTTCAACAAGGTAGGTGATGCATATGGTGAGCTTATAGATATAGCCTACATAGTTGACTTCGATAATCAGATTGAGTTCTTTTTATCTGCAGCAATTGATTGCAATACAGATGAAATTATCAATGATGACGTCTATGATTACGATTCACTGGGTTTTCCATTCATGAAGAATTTGGGCAGGGTCATTTATGATTATGAATTAAAAAGAACGCGCCTTTATAAGCCGGATCTTTCTAATTTTAAAATGGCATATGATAAATAAGAAAGCTTACAACCTCCGGCCTTTGTGATTGCAAAATAACTTATGCGTTTGCTGCAGGCGGGCTGATCATGCTCTGTGACAACGCCGAACAACAATCAATCCCTTACTTTTGCAAAAAAAATATTATGCAGGTACTGCTTGTATTACATAATTTATTGAGGTGGCTCATTTTACTTTTTGGAATCTGGACGGTGCTTGGAGCCTTGATAGGTACGTTTAACAGAAAAGATTTTACCTCAGGGGATAGCCGCAGCAACTTTTTTTTCATGCTCAGCATGGATATTCAATTGCTACTTGGGCTGGCATTATACTTCAGCGGAGTGTGGTTTGACAGGTTAAAGCATCTAAGCGAAAATATGAAAGATGCGAATCTCAGGTTTTTCACTTTGGAGCATGAAGTCTTCATGATACTTGCATGGATACTCGTACACATCGGCAGGGTGTTCGTAAAAAAGGCTAATACGTCACGGGCAAAATTCACACGAAGCCTGATATTTTTTGGAATTGCACTAGTACTTATACTATTTGCAACGCCGTGGCCGTTTAAAGAAGCAGTGGCAAGGCCATTATTCAGGTGGTTTTAGATTTCGATTGTATTGCGTAGCACTTTTTGACGATCGTAATTTCCCCATCGTAGATCGCACAAAATTTTAAAACTTAATGACAGATTTTACAGACGAAAGGCCCATCATACTTATAACAAATGATGATGGTATAACAGCACCCGGCATACGAAACTTAATAGAAGCGGTAAAAGATCTTGGGCAGGTAGTTGTTGTAGCCCCAGACAAGCCACAGAGTGGAATGGGCCATGCAATTACTATCGGCGTTCCGCTAAGGCTAAATAAAATAGATGAAATGTTTGAGGGTGTAGAATGTTGGCAAACCAGCGGTACACCGGTTGATTGTGTAAAGCTGGCTGTTGATAAAGTATTGCATCGTAAGCCCGATATATGCCTTAGTGGAATCAACCATGGCGCTAATCATTCCATCAATGTAATTTATTCAGGAACCATGAGTGCCGCGATGGAAGCATCTATCGAAAGCATTCCCTCGATAGGATTTTCACTGCTTGATTATAGATTCGAAGCAGACTTTGGCCCCGCAAAGTTTTATGCGCATAAGATTGTAAAAAGCCTTTTAGAAACTAAAATGGATAAGCATCTTTTGCTCAATATAAATATTCCTTCTGTTCCGTTAGAAGAGATGAAAGGGGTAAAAATTTGCAGGCAGGCTTATGCAAAATATGATGAAGACTTTTACGAGCGCATTGACCCCCACGGAAAAAAATACTATTGGCTCACTGGTGAATTTAAAAATTTCGATAAAGGCGATGATACGGATGTATGGGCCCTGCAACATAATTATGTTAGTGTTGTTCCTGTACAATTTGACCTTACAAATTATACCTTGAAAAAAGAACTTGAGAAAAGCTGGAAGATATGATGCTGTTTAAAAAAGATAATTTCATCTTCGGACTTGCGTTAGGTTTCATTGCGCCTGTTTTGGGCTTTATGATTTTTAAGCTTTACAAGTTTGAAGGACTTACACTTTCTGAAATGTTACAATGGATGAAATTCAATCCAAATCTAATAACGGTTTCAATAAGTGTTTCGTTAATGGCTAATGCGATTTTATTTACAGTATATATAAATGGCAACCGGGATAAAACTGCCAAAGGCATATTTTTAATAACGGTTATGTACGCCATCACTGCAATGGTTTTTAAATACTGGTAACTGTTCTCTCAAAGAACTACGGCAATCTTAAATTATTGTTGAAGAATACTGCTTAAGTCATCATCCACGAACTTTTCTTTATCGTAGATGTCCCGGATT
>JBDUEG010000076.1:0-11984 GCA_040002575.1 Ginsengibacter sp. | reverse complement strand
CATTTGTATCTGCAAAATAAATTTCTTCTACCAACTGGCAAATGATGTGGCCAAGTGTAATATGACTTTCCTGTATACGCGGTGTATCGTCCGAAGGAATGTTTATAAGAAAGTCAGAATGCTTTTTCAGCTTTCCACCAGTAGATCCCGTAAAAGCAATGGTCGTCATTTTTTTTTCTTTAGCAACTTCAAATGCACTCACTATGTTTTTACTATTACCGGACGTGCTCAGCCCAACCAATACATCTCCAGCGTTCCCAATTCCTTTTATTAATCTTGAATAAATAACATCGTAACTATAATCGTTTGCGACTGCAGTAATGTAAGACGTGTTACAATGCAATGCTTCGGCAGGCAATGCATCCCTGTCAGTATAAAATCTTCCGCTGAACTCCGCAGCGAGATGCTGCGCATCGGAAGCGCTGCCGCCATTTCCACAGAACAAAACTTTGTTACCTTTCTCAAATGCATCTACAATTACATTCACACAATCCATTGTTGTTTGCAACAGTTTTTCATCAGCAAGCACCTTTGCTTTGACATCAATAGACGACTGAATTATATTTTTTATTTTTTCCATTTCCATAATTTTTTAGGCACACCAGGTTTGCAAGCCATGTTTGGTAAAGTTGTAATTTTTTACTTCTCCTCCAAATTTATGCAACACCTCTACAACTGCGTGATGCGTATTGCCGGGACAATAAAAAATCATAAAGCCACCACCACCCGCGCCACTTATTTTGCCGCCCGTTGCGCCAGCTTTTTTGGCAGCTTCATATATTTCTTCAATAAGGCTGTTGCTTATGTTATGCGCCATTTTTCGTTTTTGCTGAAATCCAAAATCAAGAATCTCTCCAAACTCATGAAGGCGTCCTTTTAACAGCGCTTCTTTCATCATGCGTGCCTGTTCTTTTAATTGGTGCATGGCCTCGATGCTTTTTTCATTTTTTTCATTTACATTTTTTACCTGCTCATTTATAATTGAGGCACTTTCCCTGCTGGTAGCCGTGAAATAAAGGACAAGGTTATTTTCGAGTTCGTGAAGATATTGGGATTTAATTCGCAGCGGGTTTACGATCACCTTATCATCTTCATAAAATTCCATAAAGTTTACTCCTCCAAACATCGCAGCATATTGATCTTGTTTACCACCTGTTAGTTTCAGATCTTCTCTTTCTACCTGGTAAGCATAATGCGCAATATCGTAATCTCCTAAAGGAAGTTTAAGCCACTCAACAAAAGCACCAATGATTGCAACGACAAGAGTGGAAGATGTTCCCAGGCCCGAACCTGCGGGTGCATCAACAAAAGTTGAAAGTCTGAAGCCGGTAAGTGGCACACCAAAATCTTTATGAATACGATTATAAACTCCTTTTAATAAATCAAGCTTTCCATCAATTGGTAGCGATGGCGCCCATTCAAACCTCTGTTCTTCTTTTCTGTCAAGCGCTTGAACAACGATGGCGTTTTCTTCAATGGGCTCGATGTTAGCATAAGCAAATAGCGAAACAGTTGCATTTAAAATTGCGCCGCCATATTGGTCACTGTAAGGGCTTACATCTGTACCTCCACCTGCAAGGCCTATACGCAAAGGAGCTTTACTGCGGTAGATCATTAAAATGAATTTCTTTTTAGGATCATTTTAAAATTTTATTTGTTGTTTTTTATAAATTGAATTAAGAAATTTTCCACAAGTTGAGAAAGGCTAATTTTACTTTGTTTGCAATGTTCTTTTGCTCTGACTAATATTTCTTTGTCGATACTTAAAGTCAGTGTAGTTTTCATAAATGAATTTGTCTAAGTTATTTCAAAAAAATGGTCTTATTTTAAGCCTGTGCTAACTTTAAAATTGTATTTACTAAAATATTCCAGCTATATTTCTTTTTCTCCTCCCGTAAATAAGGTAGAAAAAATTCTTCTCCCAAGTCAAAATACTCTTTAATTTTTCCAGCAATACTCTCCGGATTGGGCTGGGCTATTAAACCCACCTTTCTATCAGGAACCAAAGATGGAAGGCCTCCGACATTTGTTACAATCATGGGTATTTCAAAATGATAGGCGAGGGGAGTTACACCGCTCTGCGTGGCATGCCTGTATGGCTGCACCACACAATCTGCGGCGCACAAATAATATTTTACCTGGCTGTCGGATATGAATTGAGTGTGAATGGCCAGGTTATTTTTTATAGAAGGATCATTTAGTAATGTTTGGTAATTTTTTTCACCTTCATAAAATTCACCTGCAATCAATAGTTTAATATTTTCTGTCGATGAATTCTGTCTTAATAATTTCATTGCATTTAATAAAATATCAAGCCCTTTATATTTTCGTATGAACCCAAAAAATAAAATCACCTTATCGTTTAGATCAATTCCAAGTTTCCCCCTGGCCTCTTTCTTACTAATTATTTCTCCAAAATTATCATACAAAGGATGCGCTACAAATTGCGCAGGTTTATCTTTCGCGAATTGTTTCAGATCGCCAAGCACTTTTTCACTCATAGTAATGAAAGCATCTACGGGTTTTAAAAAATACTTTGTAAAGGGTACATCACCTGGCCCCTTTTCGTGAGGGAAAATATTATCTGCGATACAAATAATTTTTGTGTGCTTATTTTTTTTTACTCTTCTTAGGATTGTACCAAGACATGGCCCCATGAATGGCAGCCAGTATCGCACAATAATAATATCGGCTTTCAGTTTTTGTAATTCATTACCAACCCTTAACCAATTCAAAGGGTTTATAGAATTAATTTTTACTTCAATAGAAATATTTTCAGGAGGCGGCTCTGATGAATATTGTGTTGTACCGGGAAAAAGAAACGATGGATACTGGTAGGAAAAGGTATAAATAATTGTATCGTACCCATCATTAATAAATTCTTTTGCAAGACGCTCATCATATGATGCAAGGCCGCCACGCAATGGGTGGGCAGGCCCAATTATGATGATAGATTTTACTTTATTGTTCGGCAAAATAAAGGCAAATTTGATCTTTGAAAATTAGCTTATCACCTAATCAATTCTGTCCTCAATTAAATAATTATTTCTTTCAACGTTATTCCTGGAAACAAGCTCACCAAGAAAGCCCGCAAGAAAAAGCTGTGTACCAATAATCATGGCAAGTATAGCAAAGAAAAATAGTGGTCGTTGTGTTAACCCTGTTTTATCAAAAAAGAACTTTGTAATAGTTAAGTAGATAAAGACGATCAATCCGAAAGAGAAGGCAATTGTTCCCCATAACCCGAAAAAGTGCATGGGATTTTTTCTGAACTTTCCTACGAACATAATAGACAAGAGATCAAGAAAACCATTTACAAAACGGTTCCATCCAAACTTCGTAACTCCATATTTTCTTTTTCTATGCTCTACTACTTTTTCTCCGAATCTTTTAAACCCTGACCATTTTGCAAGCAGGGGAATATAGCGATGCATTTCACCATAAACTTCGATGCATTTCACTACTTTATTTTTATAGGCTTTTAATCCGCAATTGAAATCATGCAGGTAAATTCCACTTACTTTTCTCGTGGCAGCGTTAAACAATTTTGAAGGAATATTTTTTGAAAGTTTGTTGTCAAATCTTTTCTTCTTCCAGCCGCTTACGATATCATAATTTTCTTCCAAAATCATTCTGCGTAATTCTGGAATTTCATCAGGGCTATCCTGCAGGTCAGCATCCATAGTTATTATCACTTCTCCTTTCGCAATTTTGAAGCCTTCATTTAGCGCTGCGCTTTTTCCATAGTTTCTTTGAAATTTTACACCTTTCACATAAGGATTTTTTTGGCGAAGCCTTTGTATTATCTGCCAAGAATTATCAGAGCTTCCATCATCAACCATTATTATTTCGTAAGTAAAATTATTTTGCTGCATCACCTGCCTGATCCATGCCTCAAGCTCAGGTAAAGATTCTTCTTCGTTAATAAGGGGAATGACTACAGAAATGTCCATCACTGCAGCGTTTGGTTAAGGTCGCCGTGAAAAGCATTTGGTTCTTTTTTAGTGATTGCAGCACCAATTACCGCCGCAAGCGCACCAAAAATAATGTAAGTGAGAAGTGTTCCGCCAATAGCAAATACCATGAAGAATTTTTTCGTTAATGTTATTGTTTGACTTATTTGATCCGATGACATCTTACCTCCTTTTTCCATTTCTACACGTGCCTGCTCCATTGCTCTTTCTTTAAATTCCGGGAATAAGTTTATAAAAACGGCAATGTATATGATCATTATTACCGTAACGACTGCAGTTACTTTAAAACCATGAGCAAAATAATTACCAAACGTGGCATTGTGATCTATTTGCTTGCCATAGTTATTTACCGCCCAAATGATTCCAATAACAAAAATCAAAATAACCAGCCACCTGGCTGGCCCACTTGTATCCATATTGGTAAAATAAAGTGCAATGCCCATCACTACAAGTATAAGTCCGATCACTATTCCTTTTGTTGTCGTGGTTGTTACGGCTTGTTCCATTTTTTAAGTTTTAGTGTAAAAAATCAATCCAATAAAAATACTTTGTCTCCATTAATAATACCGATCACTTTGCCTTTTAATGTTTTGCCAATAAAGGGATTGTTTTTTGATTTTGATAAAATATTTTTTTCTTCGAAAAGATATTCTTCATTCGTATTAAATAAAGTGAGATTGGCAACTTCATTTTCATTGATAACAGGAACGGGTAAGTTAAAGATATTTCTTATGGTTTCGGTTTGCATTTTTACAAACTGCCCGGCACTAATGCCACAAATAGATACAACTCCATAAACACTTTCAAGACCTTCCATTCCGTTTTTCGCGTATTCAAACTCACAAACTTTATGATCCCAATCCTGTGGCTGGTGATGCGATGCGATAAAATCTACAACTCCACTTTTGACACCTTCTGTCAGTGCATCCCTGTCTTCTATTGTTCGCAAGGGAGGATTTACTTTCAAATTCGTATCGTAAGTCATGAGATCTTCATCGCAAAAAAATAAATGATACGGCGTGACGGAGCAAGTCACATTTACCTTTTCCTTTTTTGCTGCGGCAATTAATTCAATTGATTTTTTTGTAGTTACTCCGGTGAAGTGAATTTTCGAGCCCGTATATTTTGCCAGTTCTATATCGCGTGCTATCAGGATTTCTTCTGCAATTGCAGGCTTGCCCTGGAGCCCCAATCTCGTGGAAACAATGCCTTCATTCATAAGGCCGCCTGTGCCAATACTGTTATCATCCGGCAATTGAATAATAATAGCATTTATGGCAAGGACATATTGCAACGCTTTTTGCAACATGCCTGATGATTGAATGGGCAGCAATCCATCAGAAAACGCGATAGCACCAGAATTATACATGTCATACATTTCGGCCAGTTCTTTGCCTTCGCCATTTTTTGTTACAGAGCCTATTGGAAGTATGGTTACTGGTAATTGCCTGCTCTTTTGAATTATATATTCCACCTGGCTTTTATTATGGACAACAGGCTGCGTATTTGGAATCACCATTACCTGTGTGTATCCTCCTGCGGCCGCGGCAGCAGCGCCAGTTTCCAGCGTTTCTTTATATTCATGACCCGGATCACAAAAATTTGCAAAACAATCCATCCAGCCCGGTGAAACATGCAATCCTTCTCGTTCAATAACATGGCATTCACTGGCGTTAAGCTTATTTCCAATTTCGGAGATAACGCCGTTTTCTATTAAAATATCTTTTGATTGTCCGTTGAAGGGAGATGAAGGGGAAAGTATTGTAGCGTCTTTTATTAAAACCTTCATGAGGTTTATAGAAAAATTTGGTTGCGCGAAGATAGTCGAATTAATTAAAAATGGGTTTCTATAAAGCCAACGTGATGTACTGCCAATAAAGCTATCTATAATTCACTCAACTGTTTTGGTTCGGGTACAACATTTTCTACGGGTTTTAATAATAATAAATATGTGTAGATCGCTTTTATATCTTCATCCTGCAGCTTGCTGAAGTTCTGCCATGTCAACTAAATTTAGAATCCTCTCTATATGTCTCACTTTAAAAAATAATTATTAGTAGATTTATTTTAAAAATATTTATGACACATAAAATAGATTGGCCCGGGGCTATGAAACCCTTGCTAAAAAAATATGGAAAAAATAAACATCCACTTGATTACAAAAATATATACCAGTTGATGGTCATGGTGATTTTATCGGCGCAGGATTCAGACAGGCATATAAATGAAATTGCACCAAATTTTTTTACCGCTTTCCCTGATTTGAAATCACTCTCTAAGGCCACGCCAGATATCCTTTATCCGCACATTGGTAAAGTGAGAAATTTCGCCAATAAAACTAAATGGCTTTTAGAAATAACCCAAAAAATAAAAGGCGACGAAATTCCGCTGACATTAGATGAACTTACTGCATTGCCTGGTATTGGAAGAAAATCAGCAAATGTAATTCTCCGGGAAGCCGGTAAAGAACCGGAAGGGGTAATGGTTGACTTGCATGTAGTGCGTGTCGCACCAAGACTTGGCATTGCTTCAGGCACTGACCCTAAAAAGATTGAAAAGCAAATAATGGAAATATTACCCATGCAAGAATGGGATGCCGGCATGGCGATGTCATTCCTTGGCAGAGAAATTTGCAGGCCGCAACCTAAATGTGAGATATGCCTTATGAATACTGTATGCGCATTTTATAATGGATGGAAATAATTGAACTTATTTCAGTATCAGGCTTCATCCAATGTTGCGCATTTTTTTTTGCCCTGATGCTTCAGGAGTAATCAGCTACCTGAAAATTATTTTTTGAGAAAACTCATCATTGTTATTTAGATCATTAAATCTAACAATATAAACACCAGGGCTTATTGCTTTGGTTCTTTTTATTTCTAATTTTTTATTAACTCCGCTGTTGAACTTTGTTTCACTAACAACCTGGTTGATCAAATTCATGATCGTTATTTTATAAACATGGTTCAAAGAATTTCTGAACTCTATTGTGAGAACATCCGAAGCCGGATTTGGAAATAAATGAATGTCAGGAAATGCTTGTGTTTTAGACATCACTATTACATCGCTAAATGAAACGGTACGATCATAATTGACTAGTTTCAGCCTGTATGAATTATTTCCCGGTGGAGGATCCTGATCAATAAAATAATATTGCTGGGAATAAGAGACATTGCCTGCCGGATTTATTCTTCCTATCTCACTAAAGGTCCCGTCCAGGTTTTTGCGCTCAATTATATATACTTCAAGATTGTTTTCTTTTACAGTTTTCCAATTCAATAACACCTTTTCATTGGCGAATTTGCCGGAGAAATCGAGCAGCGTAACCGGGAGTGCGGTAAAACAACTTCCGTTTAGATTATAATAATAGGTGCGGCTAACGCAACCGTTTAGTACCGATAAATGACAGACATATATACCCGTGTCAGAAGGTAACACACCCGCAATGTAGTATGAACTGGTTCCTACAGCAATAAGAGTACTATCCTTCCCATCCAATGTGTCCTTCTTGTACCATTCATAAGTTGAATTATAAATAGAGTCGACAGTTAAAGTGGTGGGTTGAAGAAAACAGTTTGAGCTTGAAATAATTCCCTCATCGGCGAGCGGTAAAATACTTGCATCTCCTAGCGTCGCATTTCCGCAGGCATCCAATGCACGTAATCTTATTAAAGAATAATTATTGCCGTTATTGATATTAAATACCGGGCTTGCCTGGGGGCCTGCAACGATAGAAGGCAATGCCGGAGAACTGCCGATTATTGAATAGCTGAATGGTCCAACACCGTCTGAGGCAACAGCTCCTACACTAAATCCATTTACATCGCACTGGTACGCTGATGACCTGGTAAGGTTTGGAAATGTATAAGGTTTTACCACGACCGTATCAAGAATAAATATATTACAGGCATCATTTGCTTTAAAATTTAAGATATAAGTGCCAGGTCCCTGATCGTCAAAAGTGTGTACGTTACCGGAGACCAGGCTTGGGAGTTGCTGTGGATTTATCCACAGGGCGTCTTTTTTTACAATATGCACCGTCATCGAACCCATGTTTGAAGTTGCAGTTGCTTTAATATCGCCCGAGCCATTTGGCCACGCTCCGCCTGGGCATTTGGGATCTACATACAGCGAATGATTCACGTAACTCGTGATAACTGCTACATCAACAGAATCCTGTTTACCGCAATTATCCGTTGCTATAACCTTGTAGGTCTGTCCGGGTAGTAAACCTGAAATACTGTCTATGCTTATGTTTGTTGTATTATAATTATTATTCAAGAAGAGGTTACCATTGGGATCAATTATTTTAATATTTACAGGAAGGTAACCTCCGCCGACTGTGATAGAGAGCTTTGCATAGCCGTACACACACGATTTATTGGAAGTAACGGAAAGATTTACCGGTAAGGTAGCAGCACTGAAGCACCTCGTAATAACTGTATCATAGCAGCTGTTTGTTATTTTTATGCAATAGTTGCCATATGATAAATTATTAAAAATACCGGTAGAATTACAGCCTATAAGCTGGTCCAAACTATCATAGAGACAATAGTCAGGAGTTGTAAGATTTTGCTGTCCTATGATTTTTGCAGTAAAATCAGAACAGGTATAATTGCTGAGCTTAGCATTACTGTTCACAGAAGGTATTGGCTGGATAACTGTAAAGCAATTTATAAATGTAGTATCAGGGCAGGCGTTTTTAGTTTTAATACAGTAAGATCCGTATGGCAGATTATTAAAAATGCCGGTGCTGTCGCAACTTATTAATGAATCGAGGTTATCGTAAAGACAATAAAAAGGATTGTTGAGATTGCTGCCGGATGCAGTGGCAGTAAATGTGGTACAAATCTTATTACTAAAACCCACAACTATATTGTTAACTACTACCGGAGGGCCGGCAGTAAAACACCTTATAAAAGTTGTATCCAGGCATGCATCATAAATATTTACGCAATAGTTGCCAAGTGAAAGGCTATCAAAAATTCCTGTTGAGTTACAGATAATAAGTGCTCCCAGGCTATCGTACAAACAATAGCTTGGATTGGTTAAGCTGTCTCCATTCACTACAATTCCAAAGCTACTGCAGCTAATGTATGATGGAGTGATGATCTGGTCAACAACAGGCGTTGGCCTTGATGCTGAAAAACATCTTTGAATAGTTGTATCCCGGCAACCATCTTTCATTTCTATACAATAATTTCCGTAGGGAAGATTATCGAAAACACCAGTAGTATTGCACACTAACAACACATTTGCTAAATCATAAAGGCAATAATCGGGATTGTAAAGGCCTACCTGGCCTGTAATGGAAGCTGAAAAAGTAAAACAATTCTTGTTCGTAATAAGTACAATATTATCAATGCTGAGCGGTGGGGGATAGGCTGTAAAACACCTTGATATTACTGAATCTGTACAGCCGTCATGCGCCTTAATACAATAAGAGCCAAATGGCAAATTGGTAAAGTCACCTGTTGTGTTGCACGATACCTGCACGTTATTACTATCGTATAAACAAAAATCCGGATTAAAGAAATTAGTGATGCCACTTAATGCTGCAGAGAATCTGTCACAGGTAATTCCGTAGATGGTAACATTCGCTCCTAAATCAGGTGATAAAAATATAGAAACGTTTCCCGTTTTGATTTTGCCACAATTATCTTTTACGATTATTTCAAAGTTAGAAAGTCCGGCAACATACAAGGAAAAGTTTGCAGAAGAAGACCATACTGTATCGCCGGGTTGCCTTACGGCGCCGTAAGTGAATCCTGGAATACCTCCGGCATTGCTCACCCGCCCTTTACTGTCTATAGCAATAATGTATCCGCTGGCAGAGTCGCAGGATACTTTGTTGAAGACATAAGAGCTTATCCACCAGCTATAATTATTTACAGTTATAAGCCGCGTTTGAATTCCTCCGCAGGAATCTGTCATCTGTATGCTGTAGTCTCCCGCAATTAAATTATTAAATATGCCTGTGCCGTTTGTTGTGCCAATTCCCATTGCGGAAGGTGCGACTAATGTGTACGCAAAGGGAGGCCTGCCGCCCTGCACATTAGTTACTGTTACGCTTCCATTATTTCCATTATCGCAGCTTACATCAATCTCACTTAAGTTAAACCGCGGATCTTCGTAAGTTCCCGAAACAACAACATTATTCTGGGTGAAAGTACAATTGGTAACTATATCATTTATCACTACAGTGTATATGCCTGCGGACAAACCTGTAATGGAATCTGAGGTAGTGAAATTAGAATTTACCGGCCCTATAGTTTTATATTTATATGAACCGGACCCTCCCGTTGGTGTTACCTTTATTGAGCCGGTTGCGGCGCAACGTGATTCATAACTGGTAAAGGTTGCATTTAAGAGAGCACAATTTTGAGCCCTCACATTTGAAATAAAAAACACTGAAAAACAAAATGCAATTTTAATACAGATGTAAAATTTTTGCATAGTCAATCGGTTTTTCTGAAGGAATTTTTCATCTCGGATATGGATTCGTTAGGTGTGTTCTTTAAAACAAACGAATTTTAATACTTCCTTATTGAGTAGATTTTTTTTAAGAGTAAAACTACCTCACCGTATTTTTTCATGGCTATGATAAAGTCCGCATGTAACGATAAGAAGTTGTAGAAAACTAATGTCTGGACAGCAGGGTAGTAATAGCGTAGCAGGAGCGGGATCGCTTAGCGGGAATGGAATTTAGAAATTGATAATCATATCAATAATCGTTAGCCGATTTGTCAGTTTTAGAATTGGATTTTTTTAACTTGTCTTCGGCTCCCTTCAAATTTTTTTTATCAACGGGTTTTTCCATTATCGCTTTTGGTTGTTTATCGGATGCATCTTTTGAAGGTTCTTTAGCCGGTGCAGATTCTTTCTTGAATTCATCAGCCATATTAATAGGCCCGATAATTTTCTTGTCATCTTCCTTTTTATCTTTGAACTGGTCTTTTTTAAACTCTGATTCTACTGGTACATTTTGATCCGTATAATCACCAGCATCACCGTTGCCCTGGTCTTCATTGAAGTCATTTCCCTCTCCCTGCCTTACAATATTTGAAAAGTTTTGATCTGCATAAATCGGATCATTGTTTAGCTCTGCAGGTTTTTGAAATTCTGCTTTTGGATCGATGCCAAGCTTCTTATCAGCATAAACTTTTTGCATAAAAAAGGCAAACTCAGGCATCGCCAATTCATTACCCCCCCCTGTATGGGATATCCTTAAAAAACGATCATCACAGCCAACCCAGGCACCAGCCAACAGTTGGGGAGTATAACCTATAAACCAGCCGTCAGTATTATCATTTGTCGTTCCTGTTTTTCCGCCCATTTCCGAATTTATTTCATAACGGTCACGCATAGCATGACCAGTACCAAAGTCAACAACACCCTGCATCATTTTATACATCATATAAGCATCGGACTCGCTTATCACCTGCTTCGATTCTGACTGAAAATTTTGAAGGACATTACCGTTCTTATCTTCTATCCTGCTAATAAAAATTGGTTCCGTGCTAAATCCCCTGTTTGGAAACATGCTATAGGCTCTGAGCATTTCTATAAGTTGCAGATCTGCAGAGCCAAGCGCAATCGACGGCACTACAGGTATTTTGCTTTGAATGCCGCAAAGGTGCGCAAACTCGGCAGTCTTCTTTGCCCCTATGCGGCTCATAAGATCCCATGCAGCAGCATTCAACGATTTGGCCAGGCAATAAGCCATAGTACCCCCGCCGCCGGATATTGTTTTATTAGCAAGCGTAATAGCTTTTCCACCGATATAACTTTCCGGTGTAAGGCCGGCATCAGTTAATGCCAATGTATAAAGCAATGGCTTAAAGGTAGAGCCTACCTGCCTGTTAGCAGTTACATGGTCATACTTAAACCAGTTAAAATCTATGCCACCTACCCATGCCTTTACTTCACCAGACACAGGATCAACAGCAGCGAAAGCTGTTTGCATCATTTGTTTGTTATACTTTATAGAATCAATAGGCGTCATAACGG
>JBDUEG010000075.1:0-12047 GCA_040002575.1 Ginsengibacter sp. | reverse complement strand
ACAAATCATAAGAACCTTCGTTGATTTCATAAGAACCGGTTAATGTAATTTTTCCACTTGCGTCTATACCACCGGTCATTTCACCATCACCTTTAATGCGAAGGAAGTCGCCATTGCCCTGGTCAACTATTAAATTAAATGTGGCATTCCTGTTTATCCTGATATTAACGGAAACATCATAGCCCTGCAGCGGTGAAATTTTAAGTGAGTCGTAGGGGGCCATAAACAGAGAGTCCTCCGGCGTTGCACTGTAATCAACAAATCTTACAATGCCTTCCCGCTGCACCACACTTGGTTCGTTTTGAGGAAGGACTGCACTAAAGTTTGTTTGGTCATTTATGGTAATGTCGCCATCAACTACCGGCTGTGTAGGCGTTCCCGTTATTTTCAGGTTCGTTGAGAAAACCATTTTACCATAGAAAAGTTTATTGTCTCTCGCAGTGGAGTTAATCGCCTGGAAATTATTGGCTTTTATGGTCAGGTCAAATGTGTAATCAAAGAAATTTGGGGTATTGAGATTGCCGTCAATTACAATTGCATTATCGGCAGTGTCACGAATTGTAAATGTGCTAAGCTTTATTCCTTCATTGCTTACAATAGCAATCGCTTCTTTGTCTACTTTGAAAACATTGTTTAGCGCTGATGCTGTAAATGCGGTCTCATTGAAATTTATCCGGCCATCTATATTCGGTTTTTCAAGTGAGCCGTTCATCGCTATTTTTCCAGAAAGATTTCCCCGGGAATTTTTTATACCACCTTTGGTAAATCCTTCAAGTGATTTCATTTGTAAGGCAACTATGTCTAACGTGAAATCATAGCTACTCTGGTTCTGTGGTTTAAGAAAATAATCTCCTATAATGTTTACTTCGTTGCCATGCCCCTTTAAACTTACGTTTGCGTTATAAGTATTAGCAATATTATTATTCACTTTTGCGGTAAGGTTACCCAAAGTATCATTATATACACTGAGATCCTGAACGGTAATATCTGTGGTAAATGTGGGTTGCACCTGTATATTCTTAACAACGGCATTTCCGTTGAGAAGTCCGCCCACGAGCAAGGAATCGTTTTGAACAAAACCGGTAAGGGTTGCAATATTAAAATTCGTAAAATTAATTTGTAATGGCTTATTGGTGCCGGAGCCAAGGCTATTAATCCCTAATTGCTGCGATCCCTGGCTAATAGTAAAATTAGTTGCGGTGATATCATTGTTGACATACTGTATGCTGTTGTTATTTGCCGCACTCCATTTATTGTAGTTAAGTAATAAGCTATCCGGCTTCAGGCTAAACACATAGCTATTCATTGATGGTTGCTTCAGTAAGCCACTTACAACATATTTCGTTATTGATTTCGCATCCTTAATATTAAGTGTAAAGTCAAGATTATTATTTTGCAATGTGCCTCCTAACGTCGTTGCATAAACGGCCAGCGACGATCCGCTTTTTAATTGCTTAAGAGAAGTATTAAAAGAAAGTGCTCCATTTTTTGTGAGTGCATTAAACGAAAGATCATCAATGAGCATACCATTATAGAGTATGTAAGGAGCCGTCATATAGGCATTCCAGCCGCTATCGCTGGAAAAATGTGAAGTTAAGTTTACAGGCTTCATTTTTTCCAGGGCCGGTACGAAAGCTTTAAGCGCTTCGTTCTGCAATGCACCCGCAGTTAGCGTGAAATTGTACGGATCCACTTTCACAATATTCTTCTTTTCTGTCAACGAAAAGTACGGATCAACCGACTGCTGAAATACATCGGCTAATTGGGTAAGTTTATACTGCCCTTTTATTCCGGCAGAGAGGAAATCACTTTTTAGAAAAAGGCTATGATTTTCCGCTGAATTATCTGCAATTACTTCTAAAGAATCTAGAGTGATTCTTTTGCCGTCATTAACTAATATGGAATGTGTTACCAATAAATTACCTGCAAGATTATCAGGATCGACGTTTGTAAAATCGCCATCTATCTGCCCATGATACTTAACAATTTGCGGCGTAAAGCCAAGCGGTTGCGTGTTAATGCTATCGATGGTTGCTCTTATGTGTACTGATGGAAACTTTTGTAAAAACTCTCCATTAGCCGCAACAACAGCCTCCAGGTTTGGGTCGTGCACGGAAGCGTTTATCTTATATATCTTATTAGCGATATTGCCATTCAGATTTATGTTTCGATAATTATATTTATTAAGGGTGACGTTTGAAATTACTCCATTAAAAACCGCATTAGCAGTTTCAGGTTTGAAACCATTTCCTTTTACCTTAAAGTCTGCAGTGAGCATACCAAGTTGAGGATTTTTCATTAACGTTCCAAGATTCAGGCTTCGGGCATTTAAGGCAAGATCATATTTAGCGCGGTTCTGATCCGTTATGTTTATTAATGTTCCTTTTATCTTAGCTCCACCCAAAGTACTGTTAAGGGTTACATCAGTATATAAATTGTTCATGCCGCCCTTTACCCTGCCTGATGCTGAAAAAGATTCAGGTATGGTAATATTTGCAGGTAAAGTATTCGGAGGCACAAGGGAGCTAATATCTCTCCTGGATGACTGAAATTTATTTATGGTAAGATCTGCATAAAGTTTATTAGGATCAGGCAATCCCTTTATAGTGCCTGTGGCACTTATGTTGGTGGCGGTAAGGCCTCTTAAATTTAATTTTTCAAAATTCAGGTCATTAACCTTGCCTGTAATTCTTGCATCGACGTATAGAGTCGAATTCGGTGAAACAGTTGAAGCAGTTGTATTAAGAGCTGGCATAAATGTAAGCAAGTCTTTCATTGAAATCTTGCTGTTCTCCAAATCAATATCGAGAGCCAGTACTCCGGGATCTTTTTGCAGCGCTTCCAGTGAAGGGTAACTTATTACTGCTGATTTTTTTATTTCTGAGCCCGGAGTTTCTATTAAAAGATTTTGCAGAGAAACACCTGTTGGATTCATTGTAAAATCTGCCGTGAGATTATTCAGTACAAGGCCGCTCTTTTCTTTGAGGCTTGCGGATTGAATGGAAACGATAGTTGTATCTATGCTGTATTGCAGGTTAGATGCTTTCAGTGAAATATCCTGCATGAACAAGTGAACATAGTCAATCCCTTTAGGAAGATGTGGTGCTGAAATATCGTCGAACCTGAGGCTGCTGTTGTTAATGGCCAGGTCAGATGAAATTATTTTGAAAGGCGGAGTTGAGGCTACGGTTAGCACAGAATCTTTTGGCTCATCTTTTAAAGCTTTAGAGTCTGTTTCTACAATTATTGCCGACTTATTAAGTGTGGCATCATTGAGAGTTATTATACTATTCTTAAGGTCAATTGTTTTAGGATGAATAGCAAGGTCGCCTATTATGAATGAAGATTTTAAGTGTGAAGGCTCACTGTTAAACGCAATATTCACATCGCTTATCAGCATTTCTTTATTTAAAAATTGCAGGACGTTCCCTGGTTCTGCCGAAGCTTCTGCCACACTTTTCTCTAGTGTTTGTTGCAGAGGCTTCAACTGGTAAAAATGCCCTTTCAATCCTTTCAGCGTTATTGAAGGAATATCGAATAACAGATGCGTGGGATCAAATGTTGTAATTTTTGTATCGAAGTGCCCAAACGCAAGATCCATATCGTTACCAGTATAAGGATCATAATAAACTATCCTGGTATTATACAGGAGGATCCTGTCGATGCTCATTTTCATGGTAGAAGAATCCGGTGTAGTTGATTCTTTCGATTGCTCGCCCATAAAAGCATCTGTAATGAACTGAAAATTGAAAACCGAATCCGGCGGTGTTCTCTTAACTTTTACAACAATATTGTTTAAAGAAATTTCCTGTATATCTACATCGCTTTTCAAAAGCTTCAGCATACTGATATCAACCTTCAATTCACCCCCATATAAAAGGGTGTCTTTGCTTTGATCTTCTATGTATATATTTTGAAGGGATAACGCTGTGGGAAATTTGATATCCAGCTTTCCGATCTCAACTTTTGTATGCAGCTTATTTTCCAGGTAGGTCACTACTTTTTTCCTGGCAAAATTTTGCACTGCCGGAACCTGAATTAATATTAATACAAGAATTACTAAAAAAATAATTGAAGCAATAATCCACGCAAAAACCCTTCCTGTTTTGGCTAATAGTGATCTTTTCTTTTTAGGCGCCTTAGGTTCTGTTGTTTCCATATTTTTCATCGGGCAATTTGAAATAATCTATACTCAAATTCCAAACCAATTAATAAGCGATGATGTATGAGCCCAAACGCTCGACATTAATGGGGAATAGCTTAGCAAATGCAAATTTAAAGCATTTAAATTTTCAAAGTAAACAGCTCAATACTGCTACCCTTGCCTTTTAACTCAACCTCGCCAAGGCTTTCAGTTTGCCATTCCTTTAGATCAATATTATCTACGAAGGCTTTGGAAACTATAAAATGGTGATTGAGTTCATTGCAGGCGCTACGTATACGGGCAGTTGTATTCATGGTATCACCACTCATAGCAAGGTCTTTTTTCACCACCCCTATTTCCCCGACTGTAACCTCGCCCAGGTGAATGCCTACCCTAAACTCGGGAACCATTCCATATTTTCTCCTGAAATGCTCACTTCTTTTTTGAATATTTTTTCGTGATTCAATCACAGCATCAAGGCATTTTCTTGTATTTCCGGGTTTAAACAGCCATGAACAAACTACTTCGTCACCCACATATTGGTAGATGGTCCCATCAAATTCTATTATCGCCTGCGATATCCTATAAATAAAATCTCTTATAAATTCAAAATATTGTGCATGGCCAAGTTTTTCAGCAATGGGAGTGGAATCCTTCAGATCAATAAACATCACAATCCGCTTTTCAATTTTCGGGTTAGTGTATTTTCCACGAAGTATATCAAGGAATACACCCGGTGAATATTTTTCATTAATAATAAGAATAAGCTGTGTTACAAAAAAAATGATCATCCAGAAAATGATTTTTTTTAGTAACCAGTTTTTGTATAAGGCATAAGCTTCTATTACGCTCAATGCTTTCCCGGCGCCTTGTTTTAATACTAAAATTGAGTTAGCATATTGTATAAGAAAAGTAAGAATGAAGGCAGAGCCAAGAAGAATCATGCTTTTAAATAAGAAATTAAGCCAGAGTGGGTATTTTCGGGACATTTTGCGAAGCCGGTACACAAAGAGGTAACCCATGAAAAGGCTTACTGAAAACATGAGAGCTTCCCTGAACCATAAGCTGTTCGTATGGTCTTGGTTGTCGTCTCTCAAAAGAACTACGATGTAATCCACTATCGTCCAGAAAAGCGCAATGTAGAATACGGTTTTGAAGCGGAGCTTATTTACATGAGTGATGTGAAAAAACCTGGTGGGTATCCTCATTTTTTATTTGCTAAAAGATTGTATATAGATTGCTGGGCATTGATTATAGTTGTACCCTCATTACTAATTTTTTGTTGCTGAAATCCCGGTGCAAGAATAACTGCTTTATCATTATCCGCCCATTGTATTTCAAAATATTCAAGTAACTCCTTTTTACATTCTTCACTTTTTACACGCACATACACCTCTATTCTATGCCTGAGGTTACGTGTCATTAAATCTGCCGAGCCCATAAGTACTTCTGCATTTTCATCTGTACCAAAAAAAAGAATTCTTGAATGTTCCAGGTACCTGTCCACTATACGTTTTACGCTTATATTCTCACTTTCGCCAGGTATGCCGGGAACGAGACAGCAAATACTCCTTACGATTAAATTTATTTTTACCCCGGCTTGTGAAGCCTTATACAGAAGCTCAATGAAAGAAGGCTCTTCAAGATTATTTACTTTTATTCTTATTAAAGCAGGCTCGCCTCTCTGTGCTTTTGTAATTTCATTATTAACAAGTTTTTCCAGGTCGTCCACCATATTAAATTGGGCAACAAGAAGACTATTAAATTTGAGATCTGTCTTTTCCGGTAATTTCTTTAATTGTAAAAATTTAAAAAGCTTTAAAAGCTCAGTACTTATTTCCTCATCAGTAGTCATCAACACATGATCTGTATAAAACTGGGCGGTTATTTCATTAAAATTACCCGTGCTCAAAATCGAAAAGGATTGCTTTCCCGAACCTCTTTTCTTTCTTACCAGTGCAATTTTAGAATGAACTTTTATATCAGGAATGCTATAGATAATTTGCACCCCGGCATCCTTCATAATTTTACTCCACTTAATATTATTGGCTTCATCAAAGCGTGCTTTGATCTCAACAAAAGCAATAACATTTTTTCCATTTTTGGCTGCGCTTATAAGTGCGTTTATAATATGAGATTCTTCCGCCACCCTGTATAAAGTGATAAAGATGTCAGTGACATCCACATCTACTGCGGCCTGGTTAAAAAAAGAAAGAACCGGATTATATGATTGATACGGAATGTGTAGAAGAATATCATCGCTTATAAGGATATTAAAAATATCTCCGCTGTTCAAAACATGTGATGACGATAGTGGCTTCCTTTTTTCATAGACAAGTTTTTTGTCGAAGACCGGAAATTTGATAAGATCGCTGAGGTTGTGGTATCTGCCTCCAGCAAACATGTCTTCCGAAGTTACGCTGAAAGCGGAGGCAAGAAACATCTGAAGGTTTACAGGCATTCCTGCTTCAAATAAAAACCTGGAAGGCGGACCATAGTCTCTTTTTGTAAGCTGGCCCTCGATCTTATTTAAAAGGTTTCCGCTGAATTCATCTGACAAATGAAGTTCGGCATCCCGGTTTACTTTAATAGCATATACTGCCAGAATGTGAAGCCCTGGGAAAAGATATTTAAGATTCGTACGGATTATGTCATCCAGAAAAATAACGTATTCGTATCCATCAAGAGGAGTGAGCGTAAAAAATCTTTTTATCTTTTCTGAGGGAATATTTACGACGGCCTGTTTTAAGATACCACCAGTAGCTTCCTCTAAAGTAATTACAAAATACAAGTGGTTATTCTCCGGCATAAAACCATTTTCTGGTTTTCCATCAAGATAAATAATTTGTATAAACGAAAGAACATAAGAAAGGAATAGCTCTCTTATTTCGGGCACATGTTCATCCCGGGGTAGGATATTATAATAGAAAATGATCTTTTCTTTTTCAAGCTGCGGTAAAATTTGCTCATGAAGTATAGAACCAAAATAATTGAGCTGCCGGTTTATTTCATCCTGCACCTGCTCTGCTATGTTTTGGTCAACACCCTGTATAGACTTTAAGGTTTTTTTATTTAGAATTGAAAGGGCTACTACTTCAGGATACCTGACCCTGAAAAACTCATCGAGATTGGAAGAAAAGATGGCAAGGAATTTTAATCTTTCGAAAAGGGGGACTTCAGGATCAGCTGCCTCCTGCAGGACCCTTAAGTTGAAGCCAAGCCAGCTAAGGTCCCTGTTATAAATGGTCATACATCCAACAATTTATAAAGGTGAGCCGGTTCCATTAATGATAGTGCCTGTTGACTCGCCATTGTTAAGATATGCGGCAATGGCAAAGGCTATTACGGAAACAATAATTCCTATCATAAAAACATTATAGGCTATCCGTATCAGCTTATATTTTCTGCCAAGCACAACGCCCAGGAAATAAATATCCTTAATGAGTGATCCGTAGAGATAATCAGTGTCAAGCATCAACTGCCTCATTGCCGAATTGTATTGTTCATAGGTTGCTTTATGAAAATTTCCGAAAAATAAAAGGTTTGTTTTTTTCTGGGCAACGTCTTCCGGGGTAAAAGTGCCTTCACTTATTTTGGGCCTGGTCGCAAGAATAGATATGATAATAGTAGTGACTGCAGATAATAAAAAAATTACAGTCGGTATGGTTAAGTAAGGCTCTTCCTGGAGTTTACGAAGCAATACACCCAGGATTACGGAAACAATAATCGCATTTACCGAAATAAGAATATTGGCTTTACTATCGGCCATATCGCTCAGCTTTAAATGATTTTCCGATGTAAGGCGAAGCATGGTTTGTATGCCTTTACTCATTAAGCCGCTTTTATCTTTTTCCAGGCCCGATAAGGTACCAACTTTATCTTTTTCCAGTCCTGATAAAGTGCCCACCTCGCCTTGATTTGCAGCCTCTCCCTTAGAAATCCTGGCCCCTAATTTTTTTATGTTCTTTTCTTTACGCTCACTCAACAATTCTTTAGCGTAATTAGTATAAAACTGGTGCTTTTCCAACATGTCAATTGTTTCCTTGTCAAATTTGCCATGATCATTATTTCCAGTTCTTAGCGACCGTTCTTCAAATGCAAGCTTATTGGTATTTTTAAATTCTTTGGTTCCTAAATTATAAGTGTCCGCATCACATATTATTTGCTGAAGTAAATTTTTAGGGTTTCTGGGGAACTTTGTGGCCATGATACATTCCTCCACCTGTTGAATAATTTTTTCGTCCGCAACCTGGTCTTTCATAAATTTCCTCATGACTTCGCAGCTCATTCCTTCATGTTTTACGGGATCAGTAAAAAGATGTCCCGTATCATGAAACCAGGCAGATGTAAATAAAACGAGCATCTCATCTTCCGTTAATTTATAATGACCTGCAATTTCCTGAGTGTGTTTTACAACATTTTGGGTATGCTCAAGATTGTGAAAAACAAGCTCAGGTGCCTGCATTTTCTCAAATAATCCTGTCACATAATCCTCTATCTTCTTGTATAGTTTATGATGGTCCATGTTTAGAAAGTTATATTGAATTTCGTTCCCAGCGAAAAATTAAAAAGACTTCCTTCATCTGAGAAAGCTATGGTGGCAGAAAATAGCGCAAAATTATACGGTGAAAAATATAAGCCACCTCCATAAGAATGGTGCCATTTGTGTGATATGCCCGGTTTCGTAAATACCCTGCCCACGTCATTAAAGGCCAATAAACCAATACTTCCCGGAATAATGTAGGATGCAGATTCTGCCAACTTATATCGAAATTCAACTGAACTATATGCCAGCGATCTTCCGGCAAACCTGTCTTTTCTAAATCCTCTTAAATAATTATTCGAGCCAAGGGTTAATGCCTGAAAATATTCATAGTTTTTATTAAAGATATGCCCGTAACCAAATTTCCACACGATTACTAATCTTGGCGGATCATTGAGACTGGAGTGCAACGTAAAATCAGAAGTAAGCTTTGTAAGCTGCCTGCTATTTTCATTTAGTCCAAAAAGAGATGATAATTCTGTATTCCAATAGACACCTCTTGTAGGCAATAAGTCCCCGGTGACATTATGAACTATCATCGAAAACTTAGGGCCGGCATAAGACTTATTGGAGTAGATGCTTAAAGAATCAAGACCTGCAAATTGTGGTTGCCCTAAAATTTTTCCTTTGTTATCATAATAATGATTCCAATAATGGTAATAGGCAGGTCCCAGGTTGAATTCCAGCAGGCTATGAATCCGCTTTCTTAAAAATACTTCGCCATAAACGCTATTATATCGCACATTATAGAAGGAAGGATCTTTTTCTTTTTTAGTTTCATTTCCCAAGCCATAGAAGTTATTCAAGACAGTATTGTAGAGCTGTCCGTTTGCTATCAAATCATATTTCCCTAATCGCTGGTTAAATTCTCCATTATATTTTACCTGGTAGGCACTTGTTCTAAAATTAAAAAGCGACGTTATCCTCTGATATGTTGAATAAGGCGCTTTTCTAAAGCTATATGTTTTATAAGAATAGCCCATTCCTGCAGATAACTTATCCTCTTCATTAAACCCTATGCTTAAAAGCGGGAGCCTGTAGCTGTTGTAATTGAATCCTGTAATGTCATAGTTATTAACCTGCAGATCAGCAGACATTTCGTTGCTGGTTTTGTGGCTATTCTCAATGTAGTTAGTGTCAAGTGTATAGTCGTAAATTTTGTTACGCACATTTCCCTTTATATTAAAGGTATCGTTTCCTCTTCCTCCAATTATTCGCAATTTTATTTTAGAATCTGCAGTAGAATCAACTTCAAAAAAATCATTTCCATTCAGCCCGTATAGGTTTACATATTTTGTGTGCCTGGCATCAAAAACCCGGCTAAACATTACACTGGTTGAATCTTTGTTTTTTTTGCGTTTATACACTTTTACTTCAAGGTTATTTCCGGAGTTAGACACTCTAAAATATTCGCTTTTATTACTTCCTACTACATTCACTTCTTTGGCGAGGAAGCGATAATATTTTAAGCCCGCCCTGGAAAGAAGATCTCTCCGGCTCTTTAGTTTCGCCGGTATTGTTTTATTATCCAGCGCATAAATATTTGGTGGCAATTTTTTTATTGAATTATTGATCACGCTATCAGTCTCGTCGGCCTGGAATTGTTTAATGATTCGCTTCCAGGTGTTCTCGTCAAGGTTATTCATAAAGAATCTGTCGAAATACCTTTCTTCCCAGTTAAACCATTTTATGTTATAAAAATGTCTTTTAAAACCTTGCAGGTAGGGTAAAGCCGCAAGGCTTAGGCTTTTTATGAAAAGGCCGTCCGAGTTAAAGAATGCTTCATCTCTGTCTCTTGGCACCGGGTAATATAATTTGCCAACACCGGTATCTCTTGTGCCAAATTTCCATTGATCGAAATGGCGATCCCAGTCGCCAATCATCATGTCGAGGAGCCGTGCTTTTAGTACAGCCTCCTGGTCTATATGATTTTTATTATTGTCAAGTACACTGTCAATGATTTTCGCCGTGCTCTTGGTTTCTTTTTCACCGGAAACGGGGCTGTCCATCTCAAGCAGGCAAACTTTTTTTGCAAAAAACGACCTATAACGCCCCAACGCAGGATCATCGGGCACATAATAGTAAACCGGATCTGTGTGCGGAATTCCGGCAGCTTCTGCAAGCGGAGGTATAGCCAAAGCCGCATAAGGATGCTCTGCAGAGATCATATCTCTTATAATTTTCTGAGGAACAACATACCTTAGTTGTTCAGCAACCACTCCTTCAGGATTTTTATCGACGGTACGCAACTTCCATTCTCTGCCTTGTTTATCTCTAAGAGACAATGAAACCGTTTGTTTTCCGCCTCCAATACCAATAATTGTATAACCGCCATTTTCTTTATCAACCCTGAATACTTTTAAATGTACCGGCGTACTCCATTCTTTGCGATAATTCGTACCTAATAAAAATTTATGCGTTGTAGAAACATTTACATATTGCGTATCCACAGCGACTGTTACGCTATCCTCAAAGCTCATGGTAGGAACTGCATCCGGTATTTTAGTAGTGCTGTCCGCAGGATCTTTAATTATGGAAGAAAAATTAAAAATATCTTTCGAGAATGGATGCCCTACAGAATCTTTATAAACAGTGTAGAAATCTGCCTGTACATTTTTATTTTTTGAAACAGATAATGTTGCAAAGCCTAATGAATTCGAGCCGTATAACAGGTGTTTGTTTGAATTGACTCTTGTATGCTTTGAGCCGGCACCACTTACAACATAGTAATAGCTGCTGTCTTTGATCAACTGCAGCGTGTGTTCATGCCCGCCCACAAAAATCACATTCTTATTTTTCTTTGCGATGCTATCTATGCCTTTTATCATATTCCGGTAGCGTGGGTAACGCAAGTCTTCTGGCGTACCATAAGTGCCCCTTGCTATCGGGTAAACGAAGCCAAAAGGAACCGGAATCCATAGTTTTGGGTTCATATCCGTAAAAGGAAAAAAATATTGCTTTATCGTAAAGAATCCCCCATGTATCCCATTGCTCCTTAGAGTGTGATGGCCGGCCAGGATAATTAACTTATCAGAGTTCCTGTCAAGAATATCTTTGAGCTCAGAAAAAAATTGCTCCTCCGTTTTCGACCCACAATCAGATTCTATTCCCGGCTTAGTTCCTGGTTTCCTTATAAACCACTGGCTATCGTACATTACTAATACGATATCGTTGTTGATTTTTACTTCTACAGGGCCGGGGCAACCATCGAGCGGAAAAAGTTTTACATTGGGATTCCCGTTATTGTTAATATAGTTTCCCTGGCGCTTGATTATCTCAACGCCGTTTGAGGCCTGGTTTGACCAGTCATGATTTCCTGGTATAAAAAAGGCTCTGGCTTTGGTGCCCTTTACAATATTT
>JBDUEG010000074.1:0-12078 GCA_040002575.1 Ginsengibacter sp. | reverse complement strand
GATGAAACCAAAGGTTTCAAATTTATTTCTTATGCTGTATGGTGGATTCGCCAATCCATATTACAAGCGTTGGCAGAGCAGGGCAGATTAGTCCGCTTGCCACAAAACAAAATTGGCACCTATAACAAAGCTAATAAAGCCTATATGGCTTTTGAACAGGAACATGAAAGGGAGCCATCAACAGAGGAGCTTTCTGAAATTCTTGAGATGAGCGAAACTGAAATCAATAATATATTTCAGAGTAATACACGTCATACTTCATTAGATGCTCCGGTACATGAAGCTGAAGATGTAGCTATGGGTGATCTTTTAAAAGGCCCTGGTGAAACTGATGAAGATGTAATGCATGATTCATTGAAAAATGAAATTCGTCGTGTATTAAAATCTCTAAGTCCACGGGAAGCTGAAATCGTAAATGCCTATTTTGGGTTAGATGGAGAAAATGGAGTAACCATTGAACAGATAGGCCAGAAATATGATCTTACAAAAGAACGCATACGCCAGATAAAAGAAAGGGCTATTAAACGCCTTCAAAAAGCAAGATATAGCAGCGCTTTAAAAGCCTATTTAGGGTAAATTGTTACACCTCATTTTAAAGGCTGTCTTTCGAGGCAGCCTTTTTATTTTAAATAATTATCTGAAATCAAAGTGGGAATGCTGCTGATATAGAAAATCTGCCAAGAAATCTTTTAAGCTTTCTTATCAGCCATATTTAAATACGAAATAGAATTTGCAGTTAACTTTGTAGATATGAAAACTTCCTTGTTCTTTCTGTTCTGTGCCATGGTTCTTTTATCATGCGAAAAGAATATAGATTTTACGCTGAAGCAAGTGCCTGATCTGGTTGTTGTTGACGCATCTATTGAAAATGGCCAGCCTCCAATTGTAGTATTATCTAACAGTTTTGATTATTTCAGTAACATAACGCCATCTCTTTTAGCAGGCATTTTTATACATGATGCTAGCGTTTTTATTTCTGATGGAAATAAAACCCAGCAGTTAAAAGAATATTTTATTGACTCGGCGGGAGGTAACCGCATCTATTATTATTCCATCGACACTGCTAATTTGCCTGCTGCTTTTATTGGGCAAACGGGTTCAACATATGACTTGAAAATAATGACTAATGGCAAGGAATATGACGCTATAACAACGATTCCTGCATTGTCGAAGAAAATTGATTCACTTTGGTGGAAGCCTGCGCCATTTACTTCAGACTCATCAAGGGTTATTGTTTTTGTAAGGGCTACGGATCCACCAGGCCTGGGAAATTATATTCGATATTTTACCAGCCAGAATAGCGGCCGGTATTTACCCGGAGGACAGTCCGTTTTTGATGACCAGCTTATTGATGGCACAACTTATGACCTGAGGCTCGATCCGGGAATAGACAGAAATGATCCGGTAGGTTTTGACGACAATTTCTTTCATCATGGTGATACCGTAACACTAAAACTTAGTAACATCGATAGATCAACATATCATTTCTGGCTTACTATGGAGTTTGCATACCAGAGTATTGGAAATCCTTTTGCCTCACCCAACACTGTTTTAGGAAATATCAGTAACGGTGCACTGGGAGCTTTTTGCGGATATGCTTCTGGATATAAAACCTTAATTATTCCCAAATAAGATTATCGGAATGCGGTTTACCGTCAATCATTACCTGCGCTATAAACGATTGCGGTGCTGTGAAAGGATATTTATAAATGGTAACACGTCGAACTAACTTATAGACAAAAGCAATAAAGCCGGAGAGAAGCCAATTGCATAATATGGTTTTGATTTTAAGAAAATGAAAATGGATATGGTCGCAATATAATCGAAACTAAAATTGCAAGTGTTGCCAAAAACAGTGCATACAAATTTCCTTTTAGATAGTAACGGGAAAGAGCACACTGAGAAATATCTTATGGAATAAGTTTCATGCTTTGCATCCAGCTTCTACATTGCTCCATCCACAATTCACTCGTTGTTGGATTTTTCATTCCAAAGCCATGTCCACCGCTTTTGTAAAAATGTACCTCGGCCGGAATCTTGTATTTCAGCAATGCCTGATAATAAACAATGCTATTCATTACCGGCACGGCATCATCGTCACTTGCATGCACAAAAAAAGTGGGAGGTGTTTGCTTCGTTACCTGTAGTTCATTAGAAAAAGAATCTCTCATAATACGTGATGGCCACCTACCAATTAGCTGGGTTCTGGACCCAATATGCGCAATGCTATCCTGGAAACTTATAACAGGGTAAATAAAAATCGCAAAATCAGGACGCAGATTTATTTTATTATCATTGTCAATATAGTTGTGCTGAAAGTGAGTCGCCGCTGTAGATGCCAGGTGACCTCCAGCTGAGAATCCCATGATTCCAATTTTCTTTTCGTCGAGGTTCCATTCAGCCGCATGCATTCGCACTATCTGTATAGCCCGCTGCGCATCTTGTAAAGGGCCGATACTTTTATTAATCATAGAAGAATCATTAGGGATCCTGTATTTCAAAACAAAAGCAGCGATACCAAATTCGTTGAACTGCCTTGCAACAGCAAAGCCTTCTTTAACTATAGAGGCAACCCAGTAACCGCCGCCGGGACAAATAATCACAGCAGCGCCGGTTGCTTTTTCTTTCTCAGGTAAAAAAATGGAAAGTGATGGGTGAGATATTAAACTTACGATCGTATCACCATTGTCCTGCGGTTCCCATCTCTCTTTTGTTGTATAAGGTTTACTATTGGGAATATTGCCATCATATAAAGAAATTGTTTGCTGCGCTTCTATATTTTGCATGATATAAATTGAAAATAAAAAACAAATAAGTATTTTTTTCATAATAAAGAATTTAGAAATCAATCGCCATATTAATCGTATCGTCTTTCATTAATTTACTTAAAGAAATTGAACAGCAATCTAAGAAAGTCCCGCAGATTATAAAAACTCATTTTTCGTTTATGGAATAAATCTCAATCAGGCTCTTAGAGATAAATTTATTATATGGCTGAAATAATCTCTCCGGGCAAAAGAAACGGCAAAAAATATATGCCAAAAACTATAAGAGTCGATCTCACGCCAATGGTTGATCTTGGATTTCTTTTAATAACTTTTTTCATTTTGACAACCGCTCTTGGAGAACAAAAAGAAATGAAATTGTTTCTGCCGAAAGATTCACCTGACAACACCCTGGTGGAAGCTTCAACCACACTTACATTCATTTTAAAAGGCAATGACAGTATCGGATATTATGATGGACTCGCTAAACAGTTTGCTTACGCAACGTTTGGTAGTATGCGAAGCATTATTCAGCATAAACAGAAAAGCTTAACACATAGACATATTGATAGAAAAAAATTAACTATTATAATTAAGCCAACGGCTGAAAGTACTTATAAAAATTTTATTGATGCTTTGGATGAGGTAAGCATAAATGACTGCAGGCATTATTTTATCGCAGAGCCTGAAAAAAGTGATTACTGACAGCCACAAGCAAAAGTTGCTCAGCGCAAAAGTGTGACGGTTCCTTTTTTACTTATAAATTTTTTGGTACCGGGATTACGATAATTTAGTATCCATACATAAATCCCGGGAGTTAATTGCGTATGACTTTTTTTCCCCTCCCAACCCTCCGTTGATTTGTGTGACTTAAAAATAATTCCTCCATAGCGATCATAAATTTGAAATTGATATTCTTTTGGAACACAATCATCAAAGACAGGCTTGAACACATCGTTTAATCCGTCATTGTTTGGTGTAAATGCAGTAGGTATATAAGAATTACAGGGACATATTTTAAAAGTTACATTTATAGTTTTTGACTCAAGTGAACAAGCATTCGATACATTGAGAGTATAGCTTCCTGACTTTTCTATCTTTCTTGCCACATTCTGAAAACCGTCATCCCAGTAATATTGAGTTATGGAAGGATCTGCCACATCATAAATTAATGTTTCTCCTGAGCATAGCACTGTGTCTTTTATTGATGAAGGCACGTGAGCAGCTATATCTTCATTTATTACAACGGTTGCTGTTGCAGTATCCCGAAAGCAATGATTAAATATAAACGCCTTTACAGTGTATGCGCCAGGACCTGGATATTGATGAGATGGCTTTGCTAAGATTGAATAATTTTTGTTTCCAGATCCCGGATCACCAAACTCCCATTTTACTGAATCAAGCCTGTTAAAAATCAGGCTAAACTCAATAGGCTTGTCAACACAATTATTTTTTTTAAATTGGATGCTATTTTCCCGGGGTGAAAAATTTGCAGATCGTATATAATTATAATTAAGAAACCTTGGCATTCGCTTAAGGTCAATTTTTGTTCCTAAATAAGTAGCATTCTTTTTTGCCATAGAAGGATTATCTATTACACCAAGTGTTTGATCAAAAGGAATACTCAATCCTTCACGTCTTCCGACATAAATTTTTCCATCAGGACCCAGTTGCATCGTGCGACGAAGAATATAACATGTTTTAAAACATGCAACCCTGTCACCTGCATTTATTTGATAAAGGGTATTTTCTATTGCTGCGGGAGTACCTGCATTAAGGTCCATTTGATAGATGTAATGTAATTCTGCAGCTGCATCAGGATCATAAACTTCATAGCAACCAAAATATAATTTGCTGGCATCGGCACTTATTTCAATGTCCTCCAGCGTTTGTCCGGCAGGGATAGAAAGGATTATTGGATTAGAAAACTTCCCGGTTTGATTATCAAAATCATAAACTATTATTTTATTGCTGTCATTTTCAGGAATAATAAGACGCTCTCCGTTTGCCGAAAATTTAAGATTGCTATACTTTGTGTTTAGTTTTTTTACAGGTAATATGTAACTAGGAATTGCTGTTATAACCGGAACGGGATTCACACCACTGCCAGTGACAAGAAAAGAATATAATGCGCCAGGTCCATGTGTAGTAATCCAAGTATCTATTTGATTACAATGGCCGGTACCTGCAAGCACATGCGATGCATTAGAAAGCAAAGTTGCATAGTAAGAATAAGTATTAACCGGCCTTGGGTAAACTGCTTCTTCAATATCCCCCGGTTTATTCATTTTGGTAGTAAGATATTGGAGGTTATATAGATTTGGATCGTCAGGATTCGGCTTACTGATTCCAAAAGTATAGTACAAAGAATCATTACCAACGTAAGGCACAATCAATGGCATTACATTCCCAACCCAGGGCCACCATTTTTTATAAACAGGCAATGGAAAATTATTCTTGTTCCATATAGTGATGCCATCCGTGTAAAAAAGCAGGTCACCATCTTTAGAACAAATTGAGGAAATATAATAAGGTGGATTAATTCCCCTTGATTTGGATTTAAAAGGAGACACAGGGTTGGTGTTGAAATTTAAACCAATGCTATCCCCAAAGGCCCAAATATTATTTCTCTTTTGGGCACAAATATTTAGCGAAAAAGAAATAAGGAAAACAAGTGCTAAATAATGTTTCATGCTTTGTTAAGTTAGCGCTGGTGATTATACTTTCCCAAAAAAAGCTAAAGCTTTTTCCTTATGGAAAAATAATTCAACAGTCCAGGCCATTCAAGATAATCGGAAAATTTCTAACGAATGAGTTTCTTACAGATTTGTCTTAATTATTTTTCTAACGCAAAAGGGTGACTGTTCCTTTTTTACTTATAAATTTTTTGGTACCGGGATTACGATAATTTAGTATCCATACATAAATGCCCGGAGTTAATTGGGTATGACTTTTTCTTCCATCCCAACCCTCAGTTGATTTATCTGACTTAAAAATAATTCCTCCATAGCGATCATAAATTTGAAATTGATATTCCTTTGGAACACAATCATCAAAAACAGGCTTGAACACATCGTTTAGTCCATCATCGTTCGGCGTGAAGGCAGTTGGAATATAGGAATTGCAGGGGCATATTTTAAACGCAACCTTAAATGTTTTCACCTCGAAAGAACATGCATTATAAACCGTGAGCGAATATTCTCCCGGTCCATCAATTTTTCTTACCGGATTTGCTGACATGTTATCCCAAAAATACTGTGTGGTTTGTGGTGCAGTAGCATTAAGTTGCAGCACTTCTCCCTGGCAAAGCAGTGTATCTTTAATGGAAGGTGAGGCTTTTACCTGCTCGTCCTCACTGATGATAACAGATGCCATTGCAGTATCTACAAAGCAACGATCGTAAACAATAGCTTTTACCGTATAAGTTCCCGGACCTGGATATTGGTGCTGAGGTTTTTTAAGTTGCGATATATTCCTGTTGCCTGATTCAGGATCTCCGAAATTCCATTTTACTGAATCAACCCTGTTAAAGATGAGGCTGAAATCGACCGGCTTATCTAAACAACTGTTTTTCTTAAACTGGATACTGTTTTCGCGGGGTGTAAAGCTTCCAGATCTTACATAGTTATAATTCAAAAATCGTGGCATTCTGTGAAGATCAATTTTCGAACCCTGGTATCCAATGGCCGGACCAGTTTTAGAAGGCTCTTCAATCACTCCTAATGTCTGATCGAAAGGAACAGGGTACCCTTCCCGCTTACTTACATATATTTTACCATCAGGGCCCAATTGCATCGTACGTCGAATTATATAGCAAGAACGAAAACAAACTACTCTATCTCCGTTTTTATTAATCCTGTACAATGTTTGTTCAATAGAGGCAGCCGATCCGGCATTTAAATCCATTTGGTAAAGAAAATGAACCTCCGCGCCTATGTCATCCTCCTCTGTTATATAAGATCCAAAATATAATTTGCTGGCATCTGCGCTTATTTCTACATCTTCTAATGTCTGCTTATCAGGAATAGACAGCGCCATAGCATTTGAAAATTTGCCGGTAAGGTTATCAAAATCCAATACAATTATTTTATTACTATTGTTATCAGGAAAAATTAAGCGTTCGCCATTTGCAGAGAATTTAATATTACTGTACTTAACATTTAATTTTTCAGCTGCTAATACGGAAACAGGAATTGGAGAAACTATCGGCGTAGGATTGACACCACTTTTTGTAATAAGAAAAGAATACATGGCGCCGGGGGCATGAGTAGTTATCCACCTGTCAACCCCATTGCAATGATCAGTACCTGCAAGCACCTTCGAGGTATTGTCTAATAATATTGTGCCAAACGCACGGTTGGCTGGTCTTGGATATACTACTTCTTCCACATCCCCGGGATTATACATTTTAGTAGTAAAGTAAACCAGCTTATTTGCATTAGGAGGAGGATTGAAACGGCCCGATCCTTCAACACCAAAAATGTAGTATAGGGAATCGTTTTGCACATAAGGGGTAATCAATGGAATTACATTTTCCGACCAAAGCCACAATTTTTTATAAACAGGCATTATAAAGTTATTCCTGTTCCAGACCGTATGCCCATCTGTATAAAAAAGTAAATCTCCATTAGGTGCGCAGATTGATGACACATAATATGGCGGATTAATACCTAAAGATTTCGATTTGAAAACAGAAACCGGGTTTGTATTAAAATTTAAGCCTAAACTGTCTCCAAACGCCCATATATTATTTCGCTTTTGTGCAGGGAGGCTATTAAAAACAAGCATAGAAGCCAGTAAAAATAGATATCCCCTGTTCACTTTTAAAAAGATGTATTTTAAAAACATACCCTGCATAAAAAATAGTAGTAACCTTACCTTGAAAGCGTATCGGTTTTGAAAAAACTCCGGGAAAATTAGAAATTCTGTAGGAAGATTAGTTTTAAAAATTCTAAGTTAAGAAGCCTTATTCTTATTTAGAACGATTGATAATTGTTTTCAAAGTTAAAGAAGGATGAGTAGATTTTCAAGTATTTATGAGATGATATAGACACCGCGAATATCTATGAATGTGTAATTTATACTAGCGGGATATGCATCGTTTTACACTATTATATTGTCGTAGTTGTTTGTGTTACAATAAGCAAGGAAGCGCGCATGTGATTGTCAGATTATTTATTTCATTAAATTAGAGGTTTAATACGATTTCAAGACTGCCTTATGAAGCACTATGTATTGAGAACAATAATTCTGCTTGTTCTTTCTTTATCTTTTTTTGATCTGGCCTTCTCGCAAAATTCTATACAGGACAGCGTTCAGCAATCGCTTCAACTTCAAAACGCTATCAATCTATATCACCAGTCTTTAATTCCCGAAACGGGCTTGTATAATGGAAGTGAGTATGCTTATAAGGCTTACTATCCTTACGCAATAAATGAAGGCGACCCTTTTTTTATATCAAGGGAGTTTTATTCCGGATCAGTGTTTTACAACGGTCTGCTTTATCAAAACATTCCTTTATTGTATGATATTATCAAAGGTGAACTACTTACAAAAGACCTATCACAGATAAATATTATTCGATTGAATGAAGAAAAGGTTAGGTGGTTTACAATATACAATCAAACGTTTTACCGGCTGGTAAAAGATAGTATTGCTAAAAACACCGTTAGCACTGATTTTTACGACGGCTTATACATTGGCAATACATCACTTTATAAACATGTTTCAAAAATATTTAAAGAAAACAGTTCTTCGGCACAGGGTATAAACAGGTACGTCGTTGAAAAAGATGAATTTTTTATAAAAAAAGGAAATGAATATTTCAGAATAAACAATAGAAAATCTTTGTTGAATGTATTGAGCGATAGGAAAAAAGACATCGGGCAGTTTATGAGTAAAAGCAAGTTGAAACTAAAAAAGAACAAAGAAGATGCTTTCATTAAGGTCGTTACCTATTATGATGGTTTAACCGGGAGTACTATACAAGCTAATAAGTAAGGTTTATGTTAATAAAACGATTACTGTATCTTTTTCTTTTATGCTGGGCGCTGTTCCAAACAGACGAAACTACTGCGCAGAAAAAAGATATGCCCCTGGTAACAGGTGAATTTAAAAACATTAGCGCTGAAGAATTTTTACTGCAGGTGGAAAAGCAATCCGGCTATCATTTGTATTTTGATAAAAGCCAGCTGGATTCTATAACAATTGATATTTCTGTAGATAGAAAGCCATTGACAGAAGTGTTGGAAGCAGCTTTCGCAAACACTAAAATTGATGTGGCCTATTATGAGCCGGATAATATTTTTATCAGCAAAGGGCTGCTGGTAGAAACAGAACTGCCTGATGGATTTTTCAATAATGGCAAGAGTCGTCGAAACAAAAATTTACCGGATAGCAATGTTGATATTTACGCTGCTAATTACCAGGCTCAAAATGCTACACAGCAAAACAAATTGTACACCATTGGAGGGCTGACTCCTTCGGGCACGCCAGGCCCTAAAACAATTACAGGATTTATTGTTGATGCTAAAACCGGCGAGCCAATCATCGGTGCGTCTATACATGTTGATGCCAATCCTGTGAACACACTTTCTGATCAGTATGGTTATTACACTATTTCTGTGCCACCGGGGAGGCATACACTTTCTATTCAGAATATAGGTATGAAGGATACCAAAAGAGAAGTGGCTATAAACGGTGAGGGAAGGCTTAATATAGAAATGCAAACTCAAATTGTTTCTCTCAAGAATGTGGTAATATCTAAAGAAAAGGCAAGTAACATCAGGAGCCTTCAGATGGGTGTTCAGAAGATCGATATTAAAACTATAAAACAAGTGCCCGTTGTTTTTGGCGAAGCGGATGTTTTAAGAGTAGTACTTACCGCACCTGGAGTAAAATCTGTAGGCGAAGCAAGTACCGGTTTGAATGTGCGGGGAGGTTCCACCGATCAAAACCTCATTTTATTTAATGATGCGACCATTTATAACCCATCACATTTTTTTGGATTATTCTCTGCATTCAATCCTGAAGTGGTAAAAGATGTAGAGCTTTATAAGAGCAGTATTCCGGCAAAGTATGGTGGCAGGCTATCATCTGTGCTGGAGATCAACGGCAGGGAAGGAGATAAAAAAAATATTACCGGTACCGCGGGCATTGGGTTGCTCACGAGCAGGCTAACACTGGAAGGCCCTTTGGTCAAAGACAAATCTTCTTTTATAATTGGCGGTAGAACAACTTATACCAACTGGCTCTTAAATCTTTTGCCCCAGCAATACAAACACAGTAAAGCAAACTTTTACGATTTCAACATCCTGATCAATCACGAAATAGATAAGAAGAACTCGATATACCTAACGGCGTATGTAAGTAAAGATAAATTCAGCCTCAACAGCGATACAGCATACAATTATGCTAACAACAATATTTCTTTAAAATGGAAACACATTTTTAATAGTAAGGTATATGCACTGGTAACCGGTGGTTACGACAATTATCAATACAAAATATCAAGCGAAGTAAATCCTGTAAATGCATACTCTCTGGGCTTTGATGTGAGCCAGGCAAATTTTAAAACGCACTTTAATTATTTCGTTAATACAAAACATACCATTGAATTTGGGTTTAACAGCATTTTATATAAGCTTCATCCGGGCACTTATAAGCCCGAAGGAAAAGAATCTTTGGTAGTTGCGGATGAAATACAGGCCGAACAAGCTCTTGAAAGTGCTTTATATATTAGTGATAAATATAGCATCACCCAGGATCTTTCAATAGAAGGTGGCGTCAGATATTCTATGTTTAATGTTCTTGGCCCGCAAAGTTTTAATAAGTACCCTGCCGGTGTGCCAAAGACGGAGGATAATATTTTAGAGACAATCGCCTATCCTAAAAACAAGTTCATAAAAACTTATCAAGGCCCAGAAATAAGATTATCCGCACGGTATGCCTTTTCCGACGATTTCTCTGCAAAGGCAAGCTATAATACACAGCGGCAGTATATCCATGTGCTCTCTAACACTGCAGCCGAAGCTCCTACCGATATTTGGAAACTCAGTGATCCTAACATCAAGCCTCAATTTGGCGACCAGGTTTCTTTAGGCTTTTACAAAAATTTTAAATCGAACACAATTGAAACTTCTGTTGAAGTTTATTATAAAAAAATAAAAGACTACCTCGATTACAAAAGCGGCGCTATCCTTGTTTTAAATCATCATATAGAAACGGATGTAATAAACACTAAAGGAAAAGCATATGGTGTGGAAGTTCTTATAAAGAAACTTACCGGTAAACTAAATGGATGGCTTAGCTATACTTATTCAAGAACATTATTAAAAATGGATGATGCCTCTGCTGGTGAAATAATTAATGGGGGAAAATTTTATCCTGCAAACTCAGACAAGCCCCACGATGCTACGCTCATTGGCAATTACCGGCTTAATCACCGGCTTAGTTTTTCGCTGAATGTAACTTACAGCACCGGAAGGCCTATTACCGTACCTATCGGCAGATTTTATTACGATAATTCTTTCCGTACTCTTTTTGCAGACAGAAATTCCTACAGAATTCCGGATTATTTCCGAAGCGATTTTTCAATAAACCTCGAAGGCAATCATAAACTGCATCAAAAAACACACAACTCGTGGACGGTAGGTGTTTATAATGTAACGGGAAGAAAAAATCCGTATTCTGTTTATTTTGTTTCTGAAAATGGAATTGTGAATGGCTATAAGCTTTCCATCTTCGGAAGCCAGATTCCATTTATAAATTTTAATATTAAATTTTAAAAGCGCCCGGTGAAAAACATATTTGTCTTCATTATTTTCTTTTTTCTTGCTTGCGGGTGCAAAGAAAAATTCAATACTAATATACCATCTCCATCTACAGGCTATCTCGTCGTAGAAGGATTTATCAGCAGCGGGCAGGATGCTACAACTATTACGCTTACCCGTTCTGTAAAGCTGTACGATTCTGTAAATATTGTACCGGAGCAAAACGCAATTGTAAATATTGAGAGTGAAACTAACCAGCTTTTTCCACTTAACGAAACAGCAAGTGGTGTATATACTTCTGCGATTTTGACTTTAAACAGCAACGAGAAATACCGCTTGCAAATAAAAACCCAGGATAATAAGGACTACGTTTCTGACTTTGTCGCTGTAAGGCGAACACCTGATATTGACACTTTAAGCTGGACTAGAGAAAATGGTGGTGTAAAGATTTATGTGAATACGCACGATGCTCAAAACAATACCAGGTATTACAGGTGGGATTACGAGGAGACCTGGGAATTTCATTCTACTTATTATTCCTC
>JBDUEG010000073.1:0-12272 GCA_040002575.1 Ginsengibacter sp. | reverse complement strand
CAATTGTAGAAAAGCTTCACAACTATTTTCCCGCTGCACAAATCGATTTATTAGTGAGAAAGGGAAACGAAGGACTTTTGGATGACCATCCATTTCTTCATGAAACATTGATATGGAACAAGAAGACAAACAAGAATAAAAATCTTTTCAATGTTTTAAAAAAAATCAGGCGTAGCAAATATGATTGCGTAATCAATCTTCAGAGGTTTGCATCAACAGGATTGCTTACTGCCTTTTCAGGTGCCAAAGAAAAGATCGGGTTTGATAAGAATCCGTTTAGTTTTTTATTTACAAAAAAAGTAAAGCATAATTTATCCAACGGGAAACATGAAGTGGAAAGAAATAATGAGCTCATAGCGCATATTACCGATAGCAATCTTACAAAGCCCGTTCTCTATCCCTCAGTTGAAAATTATCGCGAAGTAAAAGAATATACGAATTTATATGTATGCATGATGCCCGCGAGTGTGTGGTTTACAAAACAATACCCGCAGGATAAATGGGTAGAACTTATCGATAATTTTCCGGCTGAATACGATATTTACTTGTTGGGAGGAAGGGAAGATGAAACGCTTTGCGTTCAAATAAAAGGTATGACTTCTAACAAAAAAGTTGAAGTGCTTGCAGGTAAGTTAAGTTTTCTTTCTTCTGCGGCATTGATGAAAAATGCGGTGATGAATTATACAAACGACTCGGCTCCTTTACACTTTGCATCAGCAGTGGATGCACCAGTTACTTCAATTTTTTGTTCCACAATTCCTGGCTTCGGGTTTTATCCATTATCATCAAAATCGATTGTTGTTGAAACAAAAGAAATACTCGCCTGCAAGCCTTGCTCACTACATGGCTTAAAGGCTTGTCCCCTGGGTCATTTTAAATGCGCACGTACTATTGAAACTTCACAGTTGTTAGCAGCAATACTTTAGCCCGATGAAAGAATTTCAACATGATATCATACAATCGTTAAACGTTTTAAATAATGATGGAATCATTTTATACCCTACAGATACCATTTGGGGAATTGGCTGCAATGCAACTAATGAGAAGGCTATAAAAAAAATATACCAGTTAAAAAAAAGAGACGAAAAAAAATCGATGATCATTTTGCTTTCTGAAATCAACGATCTAAAATTTTACGTTTCCGAGCCATCAGAAATTATTCTTCAATTTCTATTAGAGAGCAGAAAACCGGTGACTGCTATTTTTGAAAATGCATTTAATCTGCCGGACTTACTTATCAATGAGGACGGCACGGTCGCAATAAGAATTGTAAAGGATAGCTTTTGTCAACGGCTTATTCATCAGTCAGGAGTTCCATTAGTTTCTACTTCAGCGAACATTTCAGGTGGAAATTATCCCCGTAATTTTAATGATATAAGTGAAGAAATAAAAAATGGTGTTGACTATGTAGTGCAACACCGGAGAGATGATGTGAATATTTACGAACCATCTTCAATAATAAAATTGAATAGCGAAAAAGGAATTGACATAATAAGATGACGACTTAAAAAGCAAACCCTACTCCAATCTGAAAAGAATTTAATTTCCAGCTATCATTATTTCCTACATTATCAATATTGGTAATTCCTCCTACGTATCTTCCATAAACCCTCAACTTTAAAAGATTTAACTGCACTCCTCCAACTACAGAAAAGTTACCTGATTTAAATGCGTCTTTCCCATTCTGTAATAAATCTTTATTTTGATCGAGTATTATTCCAAATTGCGGGCCCGCCTGCAACGAAATAATTTTATTTAGCTTATATCCTAAAAGTACGGGAACGCTTAAATATTGGAGTTGAATACTATTGATCTTATTAAATTGATACACCTGGCTAAAACTGGTCGCAGTATCGGTGTTTACCTGGTTAAATATTACTTCCGGCTGCACATAAAACTTATCCCCGCCGATAGAAGCAAATACCCCGGCATGATAACCGAAAGCAAACTCATCTTTGAATGATTTGCCAGAAATTTTACTGAGATTAGCTCCTGCCTTTACTCCAAAGCTAAATTTCTGTGCCAGCAGTGAAGACGACATAAACAATAAAATTGCAAAAGGAATAAGTTTAGTTTTCATAAATTTTTACGGAAATATTTTCAATTAATATGCCAAGGTGATTTTTAAAAAGTTATTCCAATATTAAAATTGTAAACCTGGGTAAAAGCTTTATCGTCAGTTTTTGGTAAGAAGTAATCAAAATATACTTCCGGCTCAACATATATCTTCCCGATAGAGTAATTAAAATCAAAATCTAATCCAATTGACTGAAGTTCAAATTTACTATCAGCGCCCGGAGATTGAAAACGCCGTAACCTCTTCAATTGTCTTTTCGTAAACAAGTTATAAAATTGAGTGCTGCTTTGATGACTCACCGAATAATTATTAACGCCAGAAATAAGAGAAAGCTGCGGAGTAAACCTTAGTCCGTCTTTTTTTGATAGTAGCTTATAAAAAGAAAAGTCGTGCTCAATATTTGCAGAAATAGAGAATGAAGAAATTTTGGTTGTGGTCGTATCAATATATTTTATCAGTGTTGGCCTGTTCAAAATAATCACCGTTGTATCAACCTTTATGATTTCCTTGTAGCGGCCTGAAGAATAGCTCGCCGAAAAACCAGGTTTGATAAATGGCTTTTTGAATATAAGGCTTGCGTAAATTTCATCATTAAACGGAGATGCCGAAGCATTGTATGTGCTCTCTTTAAAATAATGTATATAGGAAAGTAAAGCATCTGCAACCTTTCCTTTAGAAAAAGAATACGACGGAGATAAAGCGTATTGATAAAAGTTCAAACTATTGTGATCGCTCAACAGGTAGCCGGCAAATGAAAGACTAAGGCCACTCTTATGGAAATACCCCACCGAAGGTGTAAAAACGAGCTGATTTTTTGTTTCAAGATTTTGAACAGATTTATTATTTCCGCCGGACAACCTGTTGCCGATTCCAATATTAATTCTGAAATAACTCTCCGTGTCGTCCATCTTATTTAGCATCTTCAGAAATTCATCATTTTGAATTAATGAATCCATTATCTGCTTATCTGATGGAGTTACCTGTGCATACGATTTGGAAAACCAACAAACCGAGAATAGAAAGTACAATATTGCTCTAAGCATAGATGGAATTTAAGTTACAAATGGCCTTTGCAACTTATGAAGTTTTTAAGACTTATTTATGTTTATGAAGTTTAATTACCGCTATATCCAACCGCAACCCATGGAGATTATATCAAAGCCGGAAGATTTGCAGCCCGTAGCCTTTGAGGCTAATAGCTTACCTTTGCGCCTCTCAATAAAAAAAAGTTACATGAATGAGTTTGAAGGCCTTGGCCTTAATGAAAATCTTGTGAAGGCTGTTACCGATCTTGGCTTTGATACTCCAACACCTATACAAGTAAAAGCAATACCCATATTGCTATCAGGCACAACTGATTTTGTCGGCCTTGCGCAAACTGGTACAGGCAAGACTGCAGCGTTTGGGCTTCCTTTATTGCAACTAACAGAGCCTGAAAACAGGTATCCACAGGCGCTTATCGTTTGCCCGACACGTGAGCTTTGTATGCAAATATGTAATGATCTTCACGATCTAAAAAAATATTCAAAAAATATTGCGGCAGAACCTGTTTACGGCGGTGCATCAATAGTGATGCAAATTCGTGCTTTAAAAAAGGGCGTTCATATAGTAGTGGCTACACCCGGCCGGCTGATAGATATGATAGAAAGAAAAGCGATAGACCTGCAGAAAGTAAAATATGTGGTACTTGATGAAGCGGATGAAATGTTGAACATGGGCTTCCGTGATGATATTGAATTTGTACTGAAGAATACAATTAACCGTGAAAGTATCTGGCTCTTTAGTGCAACCATGCCTGCTGAAGTGAAAGCCATTTCTAAGAACTTTATGACCAATCCGCAGGAAGTCACGGTTGGTAAAAAAAATACGGCCAACGTAAATATCGATCACCAGTATTTCATTACCCCGGCACAATCGAGGTACGAAACTTTGAAGAGATTGATCGACTTTAATCCCGGCATGTATGGAATCATTTTTACACGTACAAAAGCCGACGCTACTGAAATAACTGAAAGGTTATTGAAAGAAGGATATGATATTGAAGCTTTGCACGGCGATCTTACACAGCAGCAGCGTGATAAAGTAATGCAGCGTTTCCGCCAAAAAAGTCTTCAACTTTTAATTGCAACAGACGTTGCCGCAAGAGGTATTGACGTTGAAGGGATAACTCACGTAATCAACTTTGAGTTACCCGACGATATCGAAGTTTATACGCACCGCAGCGGGCGTACTGCACGGGCAGGGAAAAGTGGTATCTGTATTTCAATTTGTCATAGCAGGGAAGTCTTTAAAATAAAGCAGCTCGAAAAAATGACGAATGCACAATTCCATAAATTGGATATTCCCAGTGGAAAAGATGTATGCCGTAAACAGTTTTTTCATTTCATGGATAAGCTTATACAAGCCGATACTTCGCATGGTGATTATGAAACTTATATGCCCGATCTGCAAAAGAAGTTTGCTGACATAAGCAAGGAAGAAGTTTTAAAAAGAGTCGCTGCTCTTGAGTTTGACCATTTCTTAAAATATTATGAAAATGCTGATGATCTAAATGCGAGGCAGGATTATAGAGACCGGAGAACAGAAATGTCTAATGGCAGATCTCAAAATGGAGCAAGAGAAAGAGAAAGAAATCCTTACCAGAGAGATAATGGATATACACGTTTGTTCATAAATCTTGGAACAAAAGATGGATTTTATAAGGCCAGCTTTTTGCAATTCATTCTCGATGAAAGTAATTTGAAAAAAGAGGTGTTGGGTAAAATTGATCTTCGTGATATGAATTCATGGGTAGAGATTGATAAGTCTGCTGCCACAAAAATGATTAAGAGTATGGATGGAAAAGTTTATAACGGAAGACAAATAAGAATGAATGAAGCCGATGGTGGTGCATCAGAAAGACATTCACGTGAAGGAAGGAAAAGAATTCCTATGAGAGAAAGGAGATAAGACCCCTCTATGCCTTTGTGGTTATTTTTGTCTTAATCTTTTTTTGCTTTTTGAAATAAGTTTAAGCGAATTAATGTAGTCTGTATCAAATTCAATTGTTCTCACATCATCAGGCCTGAACTGCATTTGCTTAGTCCAAAGTCCCTTCGGGTTTAAATAGTCAATTATTAATTTACTTTGTGTCAACGATTTTAATTTCCCCAAATAACAAACTTTTTCTGTTTTGAGTTCGAACTGAAATAATCCATATCTTTTTGTCAAGCTTGATAATATAGTGTCAAGGTCTGTCAACGGAAAGTCCGAAAAGTGGGGCAATTGCTGTTTCTTAAGCATAATAACTTTCTCTCTGAACTTTTCGCCACTGCCTCGAAGAAAGCCTTCAACGTTTTTGTGTCGCAAAATAATATAGCCATCAACTACATAATCAACAGGATTGTGTTTTAATAAAGTCCATTCATCATTGTAGTCAATTACGAAACCAAAAATTGGCGTAGGCCTGTCAATATATTTGATGGAAACAAGTTGTCCAATATATTTTTTCATTATCATTTCAATTAAGCAGTAAGTGTCAAATGCGGTTGTATACAATGCCTTAGCTAAACTACTACAGTAAGACTTTTTTGAAGATTATCGACATTTGCAATTTTTTCCACATCGTAAATCAAACATCGCACATCGTACATTCTTTCATATTCTTCCATACTTTTTATAATAAGACATCAGCATTGCGATTACCTCATTATAACTGCGCATCCCTTTTGGCTGTTGGTTTATCTGAAGATATTTCCCATAAAGCCAGGTTATCGCCGGCTCGATAAAACTTGTGTGAGCCGCATTAAACCGGCTCCATTCTAATAAGTCTGCCTTCACTTCCGGAATCAATTTCTTTGCAGCTGCCTTTGAAAGCGTCGAATCAAAATAGTAAACCTCGCGGTTTGCATATATAAAAAGGTCCAGATAAGTTGAATACTGAAATAAAGTATCAGCGGAATTTGCGCCTGCCAGGTAGCCTGAAAAATTTGCTTCGTTTTCCTTGGCATATCCAAGCTGGTGACCCATTTCATGTAATGTAATGTATGGCAGCAGAAATTTTGGAACAGTTGTATTTACCTGTGCTTCTCCGGTAAACGGATTATAATATCCGGTAAATCCAAGATAATTACCCAACTCTCCGTAGAGAGAAGACTTTATAGAACTACTCTTATAATGCAGGAACGAATATTGTCCCTCTGCGGCGACGTAACATTGTCTTGCTCTTTTAAATAGTTCTTCTTTGACTGGATATAAAGTTTTATTCTTTACAAGAATTCGTTTTGCGTCATTTACTTTTTGTAATAACAGTTCCTGGATTAGTTCAAGATTCGCGGTATCATAAGCCACCTCATTCAAATGCAATTGCCAGCCAATTCCTTTCCGGTTGTAATTTAATCCCCAAAAGATGTTGAATACTATGTAAATAATACTAAGAGCTACAAACATTTTCCAGATTCCGGAAAAAAAGATTTTTTTGGTAAATCCCTTTTTAAAAGCCAGCCTTACAGCTTTCGCAATTTTTATAACCAACCATACCGCAACAAATAAGTATAAAAGATCACCTCCGCTGAATGGAAGCCATCCGAAGAGATATCTCATAAATATTGAAAGGTTGTAATAAAAGCCTTTTACATAGTAGTTCTCAACCCAAAATGAATTAGTGGAGAACAGCTTGATAAGAAATATCAGTAATACCAAAATTAAACCAACCAATAATTTCTTTCTTGAGTCGTCGGGGATACGCATTGAGGAAATAGCCAGCTTGTTGAGTCAGTGAATAGAACTTTAAAACCGAAGATAATGTAAACTGTTACTGCTGGCCTGTTATTTGGCATCAGCGCCAATCTTTAGCCTCACTTCTGTCAAAATTTAAGTGATTTCCCTTACCTTTGCCCCCCTTTAAATTCAAGAGATGGGAAACAGGCGTGAGTACGAGATCGCATTTGTAGGGTTAAAGCCTGGTGTTCATGAATACAGATACCAGGTAAACGAAAAGTTCTTTGCAGATTATTCACAGGCAGATTTCACCAATTGTGAAGCCATTATAAAATTGACACTCGAAAAGAACACATCGTTTATGATGTTGAAATTTGAGGTTGGTGGAAGTCTGGATGTTACTTGTGATAAGTGTGGAAATACTCTTCCAATGGATCTTTGGGATGAATTTAATATGATAGTGAAGCAGGTAGAGAATCCCGATGATATGAATGCCAGCGAAGAAGATCCTGACATTTTTTACATATCCCGTACGGAGAGTCATCTCCACCTAGCGGATTGGATTTATGAATTTGTTTCGTTGAGTATTCCCATGCAGCGGATGTGCAGTGAAAAGGAAATGGGTGGGCCGCAATGCAACAAAGAAATATTATCCATGCTGAAAAAGATGGAAGCGGGAGTAACGGAGCATAATCATCCGTTGCAAAAAGGACTTGAAAAATTTAAGAAAAACAATAATTAATTTATATTTTAATTTAAGGTTATGCCAAATCCAAAAAGGAGACACAGTCAGCAAAGAAGTGCTAAAAGAAGAACGCATTATAAAGCAGATGCTCCTACATTAAGCGTTGATAGCACAACAGGTGAAACACATGTTCGTCACCGTGCCCATGTGAGCGAAGGAAAATTGTATTATAAAGGAAAGGTAGTGTCAGAAAAGGCTCCTGTAAAAGCCTGATCCTTTTAGCACCAACATATTTAGTCCAAAAACAAGGTCTACATCTTACTTGTTTTTGGATTTTTATTATACTGTAATTATCTATAAAGTATATAGGCGGATATTATTTTTATTTTGAGGTTGCTTCTTTCCTTTCCTTCTCTGTAAACCTTTCCCTATATTTAATGGCTTAATAAATACTGCCATAATTCTTTAGCCATGAATATTGCACTGGACATGATGGGAGGTGACTTTGCACCACTCGAAGCGGTAAAAGGAGTTGAATTTTTTTTACCCAAACTGCGTGAAGGCGTAAAGTTGTCTCTTATAGGAAACGAAGATCAAATAAACAGCCTGCTTTCAGAACGAAAAATACCATCAGAAAATATTGTAGTCATTCATGCCTCCCAGGTAATTGAAATGCATGAACATCCGACAAAGGCATTAAAAGAAAAACAGCAATCTTCTATCGCTATAGGCTTTCATTTACTATCCACGGGTAAAGCAGACGCCTTCATAAGTGCAGGTAATACCGGCGCTATGATGGTAGGATCATTATATAGCATAAAAGCAATTGAAGGAATATCCAGGCCAACCATTGGTGCTTATCTTCCAAGAGAAAATGGTGAGCTTGCTTTGCTGGTAGACGTTGGCTTGAATGCAGATTGCAAACCGGAAAACTTAAATCAATTTGCCTTACTCGGATCCCTGTTTGCAAAACACATTTTAAACTTTCCCAATCCCCGAGTTGGACTTGTAAACCTTGGTGCTGAAGAAGGAAAAGGAAATCTTCTTACGCAGGCAGCGTATCCTATATTAAAGGAAAATTCCGAACTTAATTTTATTGGAAATGTTGAAGGCCGTGATTTTCTTTTTGATAAAGCGGATGTGTATGTATGCGATGGCTTTACAGGAAACGTGATGTTGAAATTCGCAGAGTCCATCTATGACATTGTAAAAAGAAGAAATATTCACGATGCATATTTCGACAGTTTCAATTTTGAAATTTACGGCGGTGTTCCCGTTCTTGGCGTGAATAAGCCGGTAATTATTGGACATGGCATATCGCATGCCCAGGCATTCGGGAATATGATTGAGATGGCTGTAAAAATGAATGATGCCGACTTGATCGGGAAAATAAGGAGCAGTTTAAAAAATAAAAGCGAATAGCCTTTTATTACTTCATTTTTTAGAACCACTTATTCATTATTTTGTCCCAGGTGGTAATTCCAATTTTAAATTGTACAGGATTACTGAATTTGTTCGCAGCAGAGCCAACAATATACACGCCCAGTTTAAATTTGCTTAGTGGGTTGAAAGGCCATTTAAATACTCGCTCTATTCCGGCAAATGTTTCTCCATAGCGAAGGTTGCGCTCAGGAGCAATTAAAAATCCTGCACCAGCCACTTCCCGCAATTGCAGCTTCCTTAACAATGGAATTTTATTCATGATTGCCCCATTAAAATTATGAATATAATGTGCTTCATAAAAACGATCGAATATAGGAAAGGTAGAATCCAACGACTGAAATGCTTCATTGGGATTCAGAAATAATACCGGGTCGCCACGCCGCTGAAATTTATAATCTACAAGTCGAAGGTCTTTACGGCTGAGAAAAGATCCAGTCTTGAATGTGTATTTTGAAATGCCCGTTAGCCCAAGCTTTATCTCCTGCTCCACTCCTGCTTCCAGGAAGTCAAAATTTACTTTGCTGTTAATAATTCCAGGTATCCCTTTACGCCACATAACATAAAATGTTGGCCATTTTGAGCCAAGGATTATTTTTTCTTTTGGCTCGCGAATGTAACGCTGATGGGGCGTATACTGCAGTCTTACCTTTCCATATAAAGCATTGTAAGGCTCAAAATAAACGGCCTGGTTATCTTCCAGTATATCACCAAAAAGGCTGTCAACCGTGGAATTGGTTTTATAGCCACTTACCGATCTGCGAAGAGCGATGTTTAAATCAGTGAACAAAAACAAGCCATTTACAATTTCAAAATTATGCCCCAGGCCAAGGCCATTGTTCAGGTATATATTGTTTCGCTTTAGCAAATTAATCCACGCATCTCCCTGGAAAATATATTGAAACTGCCGCTCAAGTGTTACGCTATAAAAACTACGTTTGAAAGGATTATATAATTTAGTAAACCTGATGCTGCCATTTAAATCATGATTGCGAATGCCATAACTGATATTATTCCAGAGTAAAATATTTCTCTTTGACGGGTAGGTTTTGTTATAACTAAATGAAAGGAAAATTCGGCTTCCGCCAAACTGGATGGGTTGATAAAAGGCACTCAAAGGCTGGATGTACCATCTTCTTTCTTTCTCATGATCATTAAATGTTTGACCTGAAAGCAATACGTTTTTTAAAGTGATTTTATTAATAACCTTGTCTAATGAATCCAGGTATATTTTGGTATGAGTGGCACTATAAATACTATCCTTATATCGTACAAACCTGATCTCTTTTGCTGTAAGAGGTTCCGTGCGGACCGTTTTCCAGAAAGTACTATCCCTTTCATATGCTGCTTGTGAAGTGGCGCTAACCTCTACTCCAAAATATTTCCCATCAAAAGTTTTATTCAATTCATAGTCCTGGTAAGAAGCGGTTGTTTGCCCGGACACTTTATTTTTGCCAGCCTTTGAAAAATATGTAAATACTTGCCGCGTGATCATCCAGGCATTATCATTTATAAAATTGTAGTCCTGCTCCACCTGGAAAAAATCGTACTCAGGTAAATGGTATTTTGGTAAACTTAATTTTGTATGTAGAACAACCCACGAGCTATCTGCAATTGTGATTTCTCCTTCGACTGTTGCGTTGCTTAACTGGCGTGGCTTTACACTTATAACATACACTTTTTTTCCCCGTTCATTTTTTACCGCGAGCGTTTTAAATCTATAGGCCAGCAGGCCGCTGTAGCTTACAGGAGAAAGAATAGGAACTTCGGATACTGAAGGAACCTTTACCAGGTTATTGTAAAAATTGAAGTCGCCTTCTGTGGTAGATAAATAAAATAATCCATCCGCTTTTCTTCCCCTGGTCACACCGGTACGTTCTTCCTTTGTGCGCTGAGGCGATTCATAATCATAATTGAGAGCAACCTCTGCAAAGGCCATACGTTTCAAATCAGCATTAGCAGTATCAGTAATATTTTTTCCTTTGGGCTTTGCATTTTTCTTTGAGGAAGAATCTTCCTGTAAAGCTTTTATATAAATTTTACACGAATAAGAACCAGCCGCCCCGGTTATAAGATCCTTATTACGAATTACATTCCTGATGATTTCGTCAGCTCTGTCCTTTCCTTTTATAACTACTTCAGCAAGGCCTTTTGAATTGTCATTTTCAAGAATGATGTTTTTCTCAAAGTCATACTTTCCTATGATAACTGTCACTACCTGCGGGCTGTAACCAATAATGCTGAATACGAGATCATACTTGCCCTCGTCCAGTTCCAGTTGATACATTCCATCTTCATGGGTGATAGTACCCACCTTTATTCCTTTCACTTCCACGCTTACAAAAGCCAGCGGCTCAAGCCTCGTATTGATTATTTTTCCAAATACTTTATGAGATTGGGCAGTTACTGAAGAACATAAAAAAAATAAAAAGAAGAGAGTATAGTTTCGGCGCATGTATATAGTAATGCAATTTAAAAGTAAACGGTTGCCCGAATTTCCAGCAAAATTTTGTTAATGAAATGTCATATATCAAGGAAACCTTAAAATCTTCTATGAGAAAATAACTACACTCAATTTATTATTCAGCAGATCATCAGCCATTGCATACATCTTGTCAAACAAATTATTTATAAACGATGACATGGTTTTGTTTTGTGACAGATTATTATAACCACATTTTTTTACTTAAACTTTTTTATATGCAACATTCGATTTTTAAAAATGCTTTTTTAAAAGCTTTCACTTTTGCAGTATTATTTCTCTCAGCTTTTAAAACAAAAGCCGGAGGAGACGTTTATGAAATTTATCTTAACAGCAAACTTATTGCGAAACAGTTTGTAACGCAGCCTTTAAACATAAAAGACCTGCAGCTTGATAGAGCAAATTCAAATGACCGGCTGGTAATTATCTACAACCATTGCGGCCAGACAGGAAAAGGAAGAACCATCGCAATTAAGGACGACAAAGGAAAAGTATTAAGGGAATGGAAGTTTGCCGATGCCAAAGGTTCAGATGTAAGCATGGTGATACCTGTTAAAGAGTTATTGACATTGGCAAAAAATTACAGCGAAAAGCATCTTACACTTTATTATGCCGCACAGCAGCTTCCCAAAGGCCGTCTGTTGACATCAGTAAATCTGGAAAACAAAAATGTAAGCTTTTATCATGCTGATGGCAGGCTTTCGAGATTGAAGTTATTTGCAGGCACCTTTTTTAATTTCATAGAAATTTAAATCAAAAGTTATTAAAAGCTATCCGGCACGTTTTATTCTTGGGTGAATAAGCTGCAATGCTTATTCACTTAGTGCATATTTATAAATAAGATTAACTTAGGTCGTTTATACAAGTTATCTTATTTTTTATGTTACCAA
>JBDUEG010000072.1:0-12456 GCA_040002575.1 Ginsengibacter sp. | reverse complement strand
CTACAGTAATGGCATGTGACAATTAACTATTAAATATATAATTGCACATGAAACTTAGTCAATTCAAGTTTGACCTTCCACTAAACCTTATTGCCCAAACTCCTACCAAAAGAAGAGAAGATAGCAGGATGATGGTGATAGAAAGAAAAACAGGGAAAATCGAGAACAAGCATTTCAAAGACATTCTTGATTACTTCGATGACAAAGATGTTTTCGTAGTAAACAACACCAAGGTATTTCCTGCACGCATGTATGGCCGCAAAGAAAAAACGGGTGCCAAAATAGAAGTCTTTTTATTGAGAGAGTTGCATAAGCAAAACCGCCTTTGGGATGTAATTGTTGATCCAGCAAGAAAGATCCGCGTGGGCAATAAATTATATTTTGGAGAGAGCGATGAATTGGTTGCAGAAGTTATTGATAATACAACAAGCCGGGGAAGAACGATCCGTTTTTTGTGGGACGGCCCAGAAGATGAATTCAGGAAAATGCTGTACCTGATGGGTGAAACGCCCCTGCCCAAATACATTAAGCGAAAGCCAGATGAAGATGATAAAGAAAGATTTCAAACTGTATATGCTAAACATGAAGGAGCAGTAGCTGCTCCTACCGCTGGTCTTCACTTCAGCCAGGAACTCATAAAAAGACTGGAGATAAAAGGAATACGCTTCGCGGAAGTAACATTACACACTGGTCTTGGTACTTTCAGGCCCATAGAAGTTGAGGATCTTAGTAAACATAAGATGGATGCAGAATACTATCGTATTGAAGAAGAAGCGTGCAAAATTGTAAATAAGGCAAAAGAGACAGGCAGAAGAATATGTTCTGTAGGAACAACAACCATGCGTGCTATGGAAACTTCGTTTACTGCACAAAAGTTTTTAAAGCCTGCAGAAGGATGGACCAACCATTTCATTCACCCTCCTTACACTTTTAATATTGCGGATTCTTTGGTAACAAATTTTCATTTGCCAAAAACAAGCCTTCTTATCATGACGTGTGCATTTGCAGGTTATGATCTTATAATGGAAGCATATAAGAAAGCGATAAAAGATAAGTATCGGTTCTTTAGCTATGGAGATGCCATGCTGGTTATATAGTACGAGTTATCAATTTTTTTTATAGAAGCTAAAAACCATTTTGTGGCTTCCCATTTTTATCCAATAAATCTACTTAAAGCCTCCTTTAAGCCAGCTTTAAATAATTAATAAGTCTTTTTATAGAAGAGGGAACCGGCCTGTTTAAGGCAAGGTAAGCGCCTGCGTTTAATGAAATGAATTGAATAAGATCAAAGGTGTTATGTGGGTCGGGCGTGAAAATTGTTTTCGCATATTTATTAATAGTAAGCCGGAAAAATTTTGATTTTGAAATGATCTCTTGCGATAGTTTCTCCTTGTAGTCAGAGAATACCTGCGCCATGCAATTTTCATGGCATAGACCTGTACCGAAAACATGCTGCTGCAAATACTTGTAGTTTGCACGGGCTTCCGGTATGTTATGCCTGATTTTTAATGTGGGCGATACCCCGGCGCCATAGCCTTTATCCACACAAAGCAACACCATCTGCGTGTCATCGCCGGTTGTAAGTTGCTTCCCATTCACGTCATGGATACTAAATCTGCCTTCTCTCGCCATACTTGCATATTCTTTTAGCAAGGCAGATGAAATGCACAGGCCCGCATCAAATGGATAACATGATTGCCATTCCGGAAGGCTTGAAAATTTAATTGTAGTATCGTGGCGTTCCTGGAATGCAAGACGTGCATATTCTTCAATTTTTTTATCAATACCATCAATAAAATTAACTGATACTTCCCCGGACCCTATTGCCGCTATATGTGGAAATTGCACGTTAAGCTTCTTCATTTCCTGCAGGTAATCAACTTCAGGTTCGTTGTCGTGATCGAAGTAGATGATGTATTTCCCTTTCGTTTCTTTTATTGCAGCAATCCTTGCATTCCTAAGGCCCTGGGCCGGAACTATAATAGTTTTAATAGCAGGAACCTTATGTAAAAAATCTTTTACATAGGATAAACTACTCAAAGGGATTGTACTGTTATTGTCGACTAAGATTACTTCTGTTGTTATGCCAGTTATATCCAAATTATATACTGCGTCAAGGCAACGCTTGAGTAAACGTTCATCCGGATTGCATGTGGTTATTACCAGTGAATAGTCCAGGGTTTCCTTTATTATTAATGACATGTAATTTTATATTTGTAATAATCTTTTTACAATTATTGATGCTGGTTACGTGCATAAAATAATAAGCCTGCACGATATTGCACTTTTAAGGAAATACTTCCAGGAAAAGTTTACAGCTTTCTTTAAAGAATTATAGAATTAGCAGCTTTAGCATGCTGCAGCCGGGTTTGAAGAATTTCTCAGGATGACTTGAATATACCAGGTAATAGTTGTAACAAATTATCGAAACAAATTGCAAATAACAAAAATTTTAAATCATAACAGACACTGTGAAAAACTTTATGAACAAATAATTGCTACCTGGGAATTTTTTAAGAAGAAACCATGGGCTATGATTAAGAATTACAAAAGGCTGTCTCTTTGAATGAGATTAATTTATAATTGAAGTTCATCGGGCAAGACTTCCGCATGAAAACCATATTCACTTAAGAGATGAATAAATTCTGAAACCTGGATAACGCCTGATCTGCACTTGATTCGCAAAATTTTATCACAATCCTGCAGATCGAAATTAGCTTCATGCCCTTCGAATCTTTTGTGGATTTTTTCAACTAAAATTTCTGCATGCCTTTGTTCGTTTACATTGGTTTTAAAAACTTCTATCATCGTCATGCTGTTTATTTTCATATTTACTATGGCAATGCGAACCTGATTATCAAAGCTTATGATTGAAGTCTTTTTATTTTATGATAATAGATATAAGAAACAATTAAGAGCACCATGGATACTAACGGCTGAAAGGAATATGGAACGGGGCCATCCACTGAGACATATGCAATTGTAGCGGAGATGTAATCAATGCCAAGCGCTACATAGTTCCATTCTTTTAAGCGTCGCCCTAAGGGAAGTATGAGTAGCAAGCCACCGAGGATATGGCCAATACTTAATTCCCAACGGAACCACTCGGGTACACCAAGATGATGCATTGCATCAAGAGCCATTTTACTATTAATGAAAAAAGCGCCGGATAAAAGAAATAACGCCAATATTCCGGTGGAGATCCAATAGATGATCTTTGCTGTCTTCAGAGTTTTTTTATTTGCAACCGCTTCCATAATATAGTTTTTGTTAGTGCAAATCTACACGCTACTTTTATTTTAGCCAGGGTGTAAATACGGCAATCTAAGGGGATGAACACGACGTTGTCATTTTTTTGCTAGCCAGATTTAAAGGCTCCTTCTAGAGTTTTACTGAATTTTATTTGCACACATTTTTTATTTTGTTTGTTAAGTAAATAAAATTTTCCTCTATCAAATTTTAGCTTAAGTTTGTTTGCTATGAGCAAAGTCATAGATTAAGCTAATCAGGTTTGGCAGCTATGCCGAACATCTTTTTTGACAAACTCCTTGATCACATAATTTACGCCTCCGTAAACTTTAAGTCCAAGCCTCGTAAGCCACTATTTAATCAATAAGTTTTTAAAACATTATTTATGAGAATTTTTGATGCATTTATCAAGTATAAAGTCTGTGCAACTGCTTTTATTTTATGTAATGTAATTGCGCTTAATCTAAGGGCACAGCAACTTAAAGTAAGTGATTTCGCTTTGTTTGGAGGAACAGGAGTAAATATTTATCCGGCGAGTAATGTAAATGCCGGATCTATTGGTAGTTTTTCACTGGTAAAAACTTTCGGTAGTGCCAGCATTTCTGCGAATATATACAGTGGAGGCAAAATTCAGCTCTCGAGCAGTAATGTGGTTACCGGAAGAATTACTGCCGCTAATTCTACAAATTTAAGAGGGACGATATTTTCAGCAGAAACGCTTGCAAAATTTTATGGTAGCATTGATGTGAATGGAAATATTGTAATAAAAAGCGGTTCAGTACTTGGTACTGTCACACATTCTTCAGGAACTGTTTATACCGGACCTGTGCCACAAGGTGGGAACGTTACCGCTTCACCGGCACTTCCTGTGCTACCTACTTTACCTGCTCCCATAACTTTTCCTTCGGCAGGTTCTACAGATATTACTTCAAGTAAAACGATTACTCCTGGGGCATATGGTAATATAATTTTAAAAGGCAGCCAAACGCTTACGCTTTCTGGCGCGGGAGTTTATACATTCAAGTCAATCAAAAACAGCGGGGCTATTAATAAATTTATTTTTGATTTCAAGAATGCTACTACAGGAACTTTCAAGTTATACATTTACAATGATGCTGATCTTTATAAATCCGCTGCGGTATTGGTAAACGGTGGAAGTGAATCAAGAGTATATACTGAGGTTCATGGAACCGGGGCTACATCTTCAATAGCTGCAGCCTTCAATATTGCTGCTGGTTCTTCACCAACCAGTCTTAAGTGGTTAGGCACTGTCTATGCAACGTCCGGAGCTATTAACATTGGTACAGGCACAGGCTCCGTAGGAGCAAATTTACATGATGTAAGCGGTGCTCTTATTAGTGCAACAAAAGTTACTCTTCAAAATGGGGTTTATTTTCAATACGCACCTTTTGCCGACGAGGTGATTCTGCCTTACTATCCTCCCCCGGCTACCGGAAAAGTTTTTGATATCTTAGGATCAGAACTTAATTCACTTTATTATAACGCCGCTTCTTACAGGGACACTGCGCAAAAGTTATTTATTCTAAGCAATGATTCTGTTTATATCGAATGTATCGCAAAGCAGGGTAAAGCTGCACAATTATTAGCCTTCCTGCAAACACCGCCCCAAGGGCTTACAAATGTGATAGACAATGGCCCCAATTCATTGATCATTTCAGGCAAGTATCCTATTGCGGGACTGCTGAAGTTAGATTCACTTGGTGACCTGATTAACTACTGCCGTCCGCTTTTCCCTCCTATAAGAACGGGTAATACAGGCCTTACAGCAACAAACGGAGATATAGCCATTCGCTCTGATTTCGTTAGAAACGGGTACAATGTTTCCGGTGATAGCATTAAAGTAGGTGTGATATCAGATAGTTATAATACTTTGTTTGGTGATCCTGCCGGCAGAGATGTTTTAAATGGTGATTTACCAGGAGGAGCTAACCCTTATAACGATACAGCAAATGTGCAGCTGTTAAAAGAATATCCTTTTGGTAAAGCTTCTGACGAAGGACGTGCAATGCTTCAGATCGTGCATGATATTGCACCCAAAGCAACTTTAGGATTTAGAACAGGATTTATAAGTGCCGGAGATTTTGCCCAGGGCATAAGACAATTCAAACAAAATAATTTCGATGTAATTGTAGATGATGTAACCTATATAACAGAACCATTTTTCCAGGACGGCGTAGTTGCCCAAGCCGTGGATGAGGTCACCAGCCAGGGCGTATCTTACTTTTCAGCCGCCGGTAATTTTGGAGCTTCATCGTATCAAAGCACATTCAATCCTATCGCAGCTCCAAACGGATTGGTGGGCACTGCTCATAATTTTGGTGGTGGAGATATCAATCAAAACATTTCGCTTCAGCCGGGTACTTATACAATTGTACTTCAGTGGCAGGATAATATTTATTCTCTCGGGCAATCACCGGTAGGTACTGTTAATGATCTCGATATTTATCTAACAGGCCTTACCGGCACAACACTTTTTGGATTCAACAGGAATAACCTTAACGGAGATCCTATTGAAGTACTTCCTTTCACTGTAACTGCCAATACAACGGCCAATTTACTGATAATAAGAGCGGCAGGCTCAACACCCGTTAATTTTAAATATGTCGTGTTCCGTGGAAATGTTGTTATCAATGAATTCAACTCGGGTACTTCAACTATTGTTGGGCAGTCTAATTCTGCCGGTGCTATGTCTGTAGGTGCAGTGAGGTATGTAAACACTCCCGCATTTGGGGTAAATGCACCATTTATTGAAACCTTTTCTTCAGTTGGAGGAACTCCTGTAAACGGGGTTGTTCGCAACAAGCCTGATTTTACTGCACCGGATGGAGTAAACACTACAGTTGATTTTGCGTCTTTAAATATTGAAAGCGATGCATTTCCAAATTTCTTTGGTACATCTGCGGCGGCACCACATGCAGCCGGAGTGGCAGCCCTGATACTGCAATCAGAAAAGAAATTTTCAAGTCTCGCATTGCAGCCGGCACAAATGAGAAGCTTATTACAAAGCACTGCTCTCGATATGGCTACACCCGGATTTGATTTTACAAGTGGCTATGGATTTATAAATGCACAGGCGGCACTGGCAACTTTTGCGGCGCCTACGCCGGTAATAACAAGTCTTATTGTACCTGCGAATATTACTCCGGGACAGACATCCTTTACAGTAACAGTTGCGGGTAATTATTTTAATAATCAGACAAAAGTTCTCTTCAGGGGAAATCCGCTGACAACTGCGTTCGTAAATGAAACACGGCTTACTGCAACGATCCCAGTCTTCACTGGCAATCCCGCAATACAGGCCTATACAGCACCAATTGCTTTGAACGCCAATGATGGAGGAACTTCTGATCCACTATATTTCTTTTCACCAATTAAAAAGGCCATTACTATAACGGCAGATGATAAAAGTAAAAAATACGGTGAACAGCTACCAGCGTTTACCGCTACAATACTTGTTAATGGAGTGCCTCTCGCTACTTCAGGATTAACACTAACTGATCTTGGTCTTACAAATCTTGTATTTACTTCCTCTGCTACCGACCTAAGTAATGTGGGCCAGTATTTCATTAAAGCTACAAGGACTTTCGACCCTAACAATATTCTGGACGCAGGCTTGCTGGAATTATATACTTACACATTTACTGACGGACTCCTTACTATAAATAAATTACCCCTTATAATAACTCCTGCAGATAAAACTATCACATATGGTCAAGGAATAAGGGGCTTTGATTTTATCTATACATATGATAACAGCAATATTGCTATCACAAATCAATCTGCCTTTTATGATAGTATTAAAACTGGCCACAGATCTAACATTGTAGATACAGCAATTGCATTGGTTAATGGAAAAAGCATTGTGGCAGGCAGAACCCTCACTGCCGCAGATTTGCAGAATATGAGTTACCTGGCAACGGGTAAGGCGATTGTTGCCGGAAAGGCTATTGTGGCGGGAAGCCTCGTAAATATGAGACTTGTTCAGATTGATCTTGCATCACTTTTCAACTACCAGGTAGATTCAGCTGTTGCTGCGCTTATCAATGGTAAAGCGATTGTTGCGGGTAAGGCAATTGTTGCCGGAAAAGCAATTGTAGCAGGTAAGGCGATTGTTGCCGGTACTCCCATTGTTAATGGAACCAGCGTGAATGATACAAGCAACAGCAACGTGGTTGTGATAATAGATGCTGCAGATGTAAGCTCATCAAGTGACGGAATTATTAATAGTTTTAAATCGATTAATTTGATAACAGGCCTTGACATAGGAAACTCTTACATAGTGCCGGGAGCTTTTCTCTCAGAAAATTTTCAAATTACTTATGGACTTGGCAAGCTTACTATTTTACCTGCCGGAGCATATGTAACTACAGGTGCTTCCAGAACGGCTGCCGCGCCGGAAGAGGAAGCGGCACAGGAACCATCGCCAGGTAAAATAACTGCGTACCCTAATCCTGTAACCAGTAAAGTAAAAATCTACGTGGATGGTAAGTATGACATTGGAAACGATCTGACACTTTTAGATTTACCAGGAAGAACGTACACGCCAAAGTCAGTTAAAAAATTGTCTGATAATAGTTTTGAAATTGATATGAGCGGTCTGAAAAAGGGAGTATACTTTGTGAAAATAAAAGTTAATAACGTCCTTAAGACTTTTAGGATATTGAAATTATAAACAAGGCTAAATCATAATTTACAAAAGGAGTTGAATTTTTTAAATCAGGTTTTCATTGTTTTAAATTTGCATGCTAAGTGTGATTTTAAATTAATCCAAACCGATATTAATATATTCAATTAACTTTCTCAAATGAAAGGGTATAAGATATTCTTCAAAGTTTATTTCATTTTTCTCTCTTCAATATGTTATGCTCAAAATAATACTGCAGATAGTTTAAAGCTTTTAATTTCCAAGGGCGGCAATGATACTTCTAAGGTAAATAACCTGCTTCAATTGAGTAAAGCTTACATAAGTTCTTCTCCCCAGGAAGCAGTAAAGTATAGCAATCAAGCGCGGGAACTTTCAGAAAAACTTAATTACTTACGGGGTAAAGCCTTTGCCTTGAAAAATATAGGTATGGTTTACTACAACCAGACTAAGTACGATACTACAGTTGAAAATTGGAATCAATCTTACCTTCTTTTCGATTCAATTGGAGATAAAGAGAATGAAGCCCTTTTGCTTAATAACATTGGCTCCGTTTTTATGAACCATGGGGATTATGCCAAAGCACTGGATTACTTTTTTAAATCTTTAAAAATTGCGGAACAAAACAATGACAGGCAAAATAAAGCCAGAACAATGGGAAATATTGGAACTGCTTATTCCAATAATGAATTTACCTATGATAAGGCATTGGGTTATTACCTTAAAGCTCTACCGGTAAGTGAAGAACTGGGAGATAAAAATACAATGGGAGGGTTGCTGGTAAATATTGGGGAAACTTATCTAAAAAGAAATAAAGATGATTCAGCTTTATACTATTTTAAAGAATCTCTTAAAGCCTATGAAAACACAGAAAATATTCCTTATTCACTAAATGATATAGGCAGAACATACACCAAAAAAGGTGATTATGATCTTGCCTTGCTATACCACAAGAAAGCACTGTCTTTTGCAACACAATTGAATCTTCAGTTAGACATAGTTCAATCATATCTTGGGCTGGGAAACACTTATTATAAAAAAGAAAACTACAACCAGGCATTAACTGCTTACCAAAAAGCGCAAGGCTCTGCGTATGCTATCAGTTTAAAACAGGAATTAAAAGACGCTTACCTGGGGCTGGCGACTACATATGCAGCTATGAATGATTATTACAAAGCCTATAATTTTACAACGTTATATACAAATATTAAAGACACTTTAATCAATTTAGACATTGCTCAAAAGGTCACCAATCTTCAAACTATTTTTGACATTCAAAACCTGCAAGGGGAAATTGATATTCTTACAAAAGGCAAGGCCTTGCAGAATATGGAATTAAAAAGACAAAAGTTTGCACGAAATACATTAGCCCTAAGTTTGGCGTGTGCGTTTCTGATAGCATTTATTCTTTATAGTTTATATAGAAAAGTAGGGCGACGTACTTTACAACTGCGAAGATCGCTGGAAGAATTAAAGGCTGCCCAGGCGCAGCTTATACAATCGGAAAAAATGGCTTCGCTTGGTGCCCTCACCGCAGGCATCGGTCATGAAATACAAAACCCTTTGAACTTTGTAAATAATTTTTCTGAAGTAAACCTTGAGTTATTACATGAACTGGAAGATGGTCCCTTAAATAAGCTACCCGAAAGTGAAAAAATACAAGTTGTTGAAATTGTAAGGGACCTGGCACAAAACATGGCCAAAATTAATCATCATGGTAAGCGGGCTGATGCTATTGTAAAGGGGATGCTGCAGCATTCAAGGAAAAATACGGGGCACAGAGAATCAACAAATATAAACGCCTTAGCGGAAGAATATGTGCGGCTAAGCTACCATGGCCTCAATCCAAAAGACAAATCATTTAATATAAATATCAATACAAATTATGACGAGTCATTGGGGAGAATCGAGATAATTCCACAAGACTTCGGAAGAGTATTATTGAATTTATACAATAATGCGTTCTACTCCGTGGCCGAAAAGAAAGAACTCCGTGGCGACTTCTATGAACCCACTGTGACAGTAACTACTGAAAAAGTACATGATAAAATAAGGATTAGTGTAAAAGACAATGGGATGGGTATACCGCAAAAAGTTTTAGATAAAATTTTCCAGCCATTCTTCACAACTAAACCAACAGGACAGGGCACCGGCTTAGGCTTGTCCTTAAGTTATGATATTATAAAAGCGCATGGAGGAGAATTGAAGGTAGAAACCAAAGAAGGAGAATTTGCCGAGTTTGTAATTGATATCCCAATAAGCTGAAGATTGAATCGCAATCCAATCTTTAAAGTAACTCAACTTACATCAGCCTGGTCGTTTGGCTACATATATTTTATCGCATCGTATCCCAATAACCTGCGCCACAAGGCGATCTGGCCAATGATGTTAGCCTCCCGATAAATCACAAAAGTTACGAGGTCGTAATACGTCATTCTCATGCCCGGCATCATCTCGAATGACTCGTCAAGTTTTTCGCTGCTTATATTAATAAGTGCCTCCCTAAGCAACGGGCTAATTGTTTGCCAGTCTTTTTTGAATTCAGGTAATGATGGGTAGGTAATGTTGTCCTGAATGCCTTTGTTATTTTTAAATAATTCGTGTGCTGCCTGTTTAACATCAGAGCCAAGCATGTTTGCTATTTCATATCTCTGCTCAACAAGGCTGCCTGTAAGCCACGCAATATGGTTGGCTTTTGTGCTTAAGCGACTATGTGAATCTTTATCCGAAATGTCCACGATTGCATTTCCGAAATACTTTGTATGCATATCATACAAAACAATAAGAGACGACATCCTGCTGTCCTTCACATTTATTTCTTCCATAATTATTAATTATTGAGGTGTATTAAATGAATTGGTTGTTTACGTTCAACGATCTTTTTTCCTGTATAACCTGGTAGATTTTCTTTAGTTGTTGTATATGTCTTTGGGTATGATATAGCACAAAGTGCAGCAGCTCGTATTTTGTTATTTCACCAAATGCAGGAAGGCTTATAATTTCAGATAGGTTTACCGTATTACCTTCTTTCCTTAAGTGTTCCATTGATTTTTTAAGATCCGCCATAAGTATATCCATCTGGTAAATATCAAGAGAAGGACGGATAAATTCAGGTGACTGATATTTCGTAGTATAATCTAAAAACATTTTTTTCAGTTCTGCATTTCTTTCACCGGGATCTCTTTCAACATTTTTACCGGGCATCAGTAACGACTGAGCTATAGCGTTATTTGACTTAACCAAATGGGAAACAACCTGGGCAGGAGTCCAGCTGTCTTTAAAAGCGATTGTATTGATTTGTTCAGTATTCGCAGAAGAAAGCAGGTGTAATAATTCGGCGAATGTTTGCTCCAGCGATTTGAACAGTTTTGATGTGGTATCGTTTATCATAAAGTGATTTTTTATCTCACCCGAAAAATTAAATGTTTCCGTTAAAAGCTTTTATTTAAACTCCGGGATTTTTAGGGCTTGGGGCAACTTATTTTCAGGATAAATTATTCTCTTCAATCAATGATAAAATATTCCCTGCAGGATCTTTGAACCATGCTATCAAAGGACCACCACCCCTGACAATACCCTTTTCATCGGTCTGTAATTGACCTTCATATTTTTCAAAAACAACACCAGCATCGGTTAGGTCATTTACTGCTTTGTCGATATCCTTCACAGGAAAGTTCAAAATTGTAAAAGTTGCTGGAGCGTGATTTGGTTTTGGATAAACCAATACATTGTTACCACCACTGATGTGTAATTCCAATAATCCCATCTTATTTTCTGTCACCTCCAGTTTCAAAATATCACCATAGAAATTTTTTGCCTTTTCGATGTCATCAACTGAGAAACCGCTGAACGCCTTTGATTCTTTGAGCATATACTGTTATTTAGTTTAGGAATTTATTTATTAAATGAGTGAACGATTTATTAAGTAGCAGAATCATTTTCTCAAATTAAAGATTTACTAATTCGATACAAAACTATAATGTTTCATATAAGAAATAAGGGTGCAAATGCGCCATTGCAAGTGGTTGATTGCGACAGAAATTTTTTTTACTTTTGTAATGTTCAAAACCATAAATACGATGAAGCACATTTCAATACTTATTCCAAAAGGCCATACCAGTGTCGTGAATATTGAAGGCACCCACCAGATTTTTAATGAAGTTAATTCGGTTAGAAAAAACATGGGGCAGCCTCCGCTATTTAAGGTACAGCTGGTGGGCATCAATAAGGAAACAAGTCAGCGCAATGGCCTATTTTCTATCGGTCCTGAAATATTAATTAATGACGTAAAAAAAACAGACCTGATAATAATTCCGGCAATCCATGCAGAGCCAAACAAAATGATGGCAGACAATGCGCCTTTTGTTCCATGGATAATAAATCAACATAAACAAGGCGCTGAAGTTGCCAGCCTTTGCATCGGTTCTTTTTTTCTGGCAGCGACCGGATTGCTGAACGGTAAGCAATGCGCTACGCATTGGAAAGCAGCGAATGATTTCAGAAGAACATTTCCTGAAGTAACCGTGGTAGATGATAAAATAATG
>JBDUEG010000071.1:0-12464 GCA_040002575.1 Ginsengibacter sp. | reverse complement strand
TTCTCAACTAAATAACTGTATTATTTTGCAGTGGAATAACTTTATAGGGCGGAACACCGTATAGACTTGTTTCAAGTTATAGCTCACCCAACCTATAGGGCACTATTAGAGTTGGTGGCTTTACGGCCTAAAGCCGGTCAAAATGCTGAAAACTTTAGCTCATAAAGGCAAACGAAAAAGTGAAATCAAAAAATGAATTTACCTAAACAAATTTTAAATCAAAGATGAAAAAGCAAATGTATCCTTGCTTATGGTTTGATGGTGAAGCCAGGGAAGCAGCAGATTTTTACTGTACGATTTTTCCTGATTCAAAAATAATAAATGACTCAGGAATGGTTGTGAACTTTGAACTCAACGGGCAATTTTTTATGGGCTTAAACGGGGGCAATAATTTTAAATTTAATGAAGCCGTTTCTTTTGTTATTCCATGTAAAGACCAGGAGGAAATTGATCACTATTGGTATAAACTTATTGCTGATGGAGGCAAGGAAGGTATGTGCGGATGGTGTAAGGATAAATTCGGACTATCCTGGCAAGTAGTTCCAACTATATTAGGTCAACTAATGTCAAATCCTGAGAATGGCCAACGTGTTGTCCAAGCTTTTATGGAGATGCGAAAATTTGATATTCAAGCGTTGCAAAATGCTTAGCTCTTTAATTGAGTAAACTCTTTTTTGTGCAACACAATCTTTTATAATAGCAGCCACAAACCATACAAAATATGAATGACCCATGGATCGAAAGATGGAATGACAGGTATAGTAAAGATGAGTTTGCTTATGGCGAACAACCTAACAATTATTTAAAAGAACAATTAGAGAAATTGGATGCTGGTAAAATACTTTTCCCCGCCGAAGGCGAAGGACGTAATGCGGTTTTTGCAGCAAAACTTGGTTGGACTGTTTCAGCCTTTGACATAAGCGATGAAGGCAGGAAGAAGGCGTTACTGCTCGCGGAAATAAATAAAGTTTCGATTGACTACCAGCTTGGTGAAGTGCAAGCATTAAACTATACCACCGGACAATTTGATGCCATCGCACTGATCTACGCTCACTTTCCAGCTGACATCAAATCATCATACCATAAGGCGCTTGACCAATATTTACGTAAGGATGGATTAATTATTTTTGAAGCGTTTAGTAAAAGACACATCGACTATATTGCCAGGAACGAAAAAGTTGGCGGGCCTAAAGACATATCAATGTTATTCTCTATTGACGAATTAAAATCTGACTTCGCCAATTATGAAATTATAGAATTAGAAGAAAAAGAAATTGAATTGAGTGAAGGATTATTTCACAATGGGATAGCTTCGGTAATAAGATTTGTCGGACGAAAAAAATAGTCTGTGGTTACGAAAAAGGCGTGAGACTTTTATTTAAAAAAGTTTATTTCAATTATTAAGCGACGGAAAAGAAATCTGAGCTGAGATAAGTGTCTGATTAAATTGCATAGAGTAAGCACTGGTCAGACGAGTAATGTTTAATTTTATAATGAAAAGCAAAGCAAATGAAGGGTGATAGCAAACAAGGCCATACTTCATTACTATCATGAAAAATATTATTTTATTAATCTTACTTAATCTCACGGGTATTTTATTCTTACAGGGCCAGGGTAATTCGCCCGATCTGCATCAACGAAAAGCCATCACGTTTTTAATTGATCAATATTCTGAAGCGAGGGAGAAAAGCGATACCATCTTGCTGAAGAATATAATAACCAACGATATGGATCAGCTGGTCTCTACCGGGGAATGGAGAATTGGTATGAGCGCTGCTGTAGAGGGCATGATAAAAAGCTCCGCTACCAGTCCGGGAAAAAGAACGCTCCATGTTGAAAAAATTCGAATGTTTAATCCGAATAGCGCCATTGTTGATTGTAAATACGAAATACAAAACAAAGATGGCAGCTCCCGAAAAATGTGGAGTACTTTTTTAGTTGCTGCTTCTAAGAGCACATGGAAAATTAGTGCCATTAGAAATATGCTGCCAGCCAGCCAGTAATGGCTTATTAAGCAAGATCGCCCGAAAAAGCTACCCGATATTACTAGGAACAGTGGATTAAAAAAACTTATTTCGTCGCAGCCAATCAGCTTTATGTATATGAAAATTGTTTTTTCATCGCATGAATTGTTTAGGTTAGCGTCAGCAATTTATCTTTAAGCAACTCTTAATAATTTTTTAAAACAAACTGATCAATGAAAATAATGACATGTCTTGTAGCAACCTTACTCACATGCGTAGTTGCCACAGCTCAATTGCAAACAGGAGAAAACGTTGCAGTTATAAACACAGATGCCGGTAAAGTACGCGGCTACATTCACAACAATGTTTTTACTTATAAAGGCATACCATATGCACAAGCCAAGCGGTTCGAGATGCCACAAAAGCCCAAGCCCTGGACGGGCGTACGAAGCTCAATGAGTTATGGGCCCGTTGCTCCATTAATGGATCCGACAACTTCCGTGCAGGATGAAAGTGAGTTTGTCTACAACCATGATTGGGGCTATACAAACGAAGATTGTCTTCGTGCTAATGTCTGGACGCCGGGCATAAATGACGGGAAGAAGCGGCCTGTAATGTTTTGGATACATGGCGGAGGTTTTACTGCCGGCTCATCGCAGGAACTGCCGTCTTATGATGGCGAAAATCTTGCGAGGAAAGGCGATGTAGTTGTTGTATCAATCAATCATCGTTTAAACATCCTTGGCTTCTTAGACCTTTCGGCCTACGGAGATAAATACAAGCATTCGGCAAACGTAAGCATTGTAGATATTAAGGCTGCGCTTGAATGGGTAAAAGCAAACATTGAAAACTTTGGCGGCGATCCTAATAATGTGACCATCTTCGGCCAGTCTGGCGGCGGAGCAAAAGTCAATACATTGATGGCAATGCCTTCAGCCAAGGGCCTATTTCAAAAAGCAATTAATGAAAGTGGCTCTTTTAGAACAGAAATGCTTGATAAATCAACCACGCAGGCAATAGCAAGTGAAGTTTTGAAAGCGCTAAACCTGCAATCCTCCCAGGCAGATAGTTTGCAACTGATACCCTATCAGCAACTAAGTGATGCCGGCAGGAAAGCATTGAAAGTTATTGCTGATAAAATGAAGGCAGAGGGAAAACCTGCGCCTGGTTTTGGTTTAAGCTGGGGCCCTTCTATCGACGGTGATGATCTTCCTTTCCAGCTTTTTTCAAAAGAGGCTTTTGAATTGTCTAAAGACGTTCCTTTATTAATTGGTACGGTAAAAAATGAATTCATGCCATCTCTGTTTACCGGGATGAGTGACGCAACAAAAGACCAGGTATTGGCAACTATTAAGAAACAACGGGGTGATAAAGCCGACGCGTTTATTGCTGCTGTTAAGAAAGCGTACCCTGGCGATACAAAACCAACTGATCTTATGGATGTTGATATAATATTTCGTCCAGGTGCTGTATCACAGGCTAAAGAAAAATCAGCATTGAATGCAGCTCCGGTTTATATGTATCTTTTTACATGGCAATCGCCTGTAATGAATGGAAAGTACAAAGCAGTGCATTGTATGGAATTGCCTTTTGTGTTCAGCAACATCGCACGTTGCGAAGAAATGACCGGTGGCGCTAAAGAAGCTTATGCGCTTGCAGATAAGATTAGCAGTGCATGGATAAATTTTGCAAGGAACGGAAATCCGGGTCATAAAGGCTTGCCATCATGGCCTGCCTTTAAAGCAACCAATACTGCAACAATGCATTTTGATAACAAGTGCGAAGTGATGCCGCAAATGGATAAAGAACTATTTGATATCGTGGCTTTATAAAATATCGAGGAGGCAACATAGTTTATAGCTTAACTTCAATTTTACTTACATAGCTAACTCTACTAAGTGTTGGCTATTGTAGCTCCATTGTAAATGTTTCAATGTTTGTGCGCAATTTGCAACTGGAATTTTACCCCCTGGCTAAGGTGGCGATGTAAAAGGTATTTGACAACGGCATGAGCCAAATTACGATCTTCTTGCAGTTTGTTGCACTGGTGAGTAAGTACAAGATGATATAAATATTATGGGTGAAAAATACCCGTAGCTCTATAGCGTCTAAATTGCTTTAATGTCTATAAAATTCGATTATACTGCGGTTGTCCAAAGATTCTCTGCAAGATTTCCTGTCTTAAGTTATATAATGACGCAAATAGGCTTTTGGGTAAGTGCCAATATACTCCTGGGAGCCATTATACACCTGCAAACTCTATCAATTACTCATAATGCAAAATTGCCAATGCCAGGCAACTTTTTGCCAACTATTATAATCGGATCCATTGCCGGTATTTTGTATGGCGGTTGCTACGGACTAATAGATTATTATTTCGATAAAAATATATTCAGAAAAAAATCTCTGGGAAAAATAATTTTATTGAAGACCGTCACGTCATTAGTTCTCCTGGCGCTTATTCTGATGTTCATAAGATATATTTTGTTCTACCTGTTTATTCCTCACCCGGTTGACAATGCAAACTTTTCTCTGAAAGGTATATCGTGGAAATACCTGGTTTATACCGTTGTGATTTTTTATTTCTTTATGACGCTTTTAATAAATTTTATTAACCAGGTAAATAAGAAATATGGGCCGGGAGTATTAATCCCGTTGTTGCTTGGTAAATACAGAAATCCCCAGGAAGAAGAAAGAATTTTTATGTTTATGGATTTAAAATCATCTACAGCAGTAGCGGAAAGACTGGGTCATTTGGAATACAGTTCCTTTATCCGTGATAGTTTTATGGATATTAACCAGGTGCTCTCGCCATTTAATGCTGAAGTTTACCAGTATGTTGGAGATGAAATCATTTTAACATGGAGGGTGAACGATGGTTTAAACCATGAGTCCTGTGTCCGGTTTTTCTTTGCGTGCGAAAAACAATTTATAAATAGAATTGAGTATTACACGAAACGCTACAACCTGTTGCCAAACTTCAAAGCGAGCCTGCACATGGGGAAAGTAACGGCCGTAGAAATCGGGGAGATTAAAAGGGATATCGCTTATCATGGCGATACACTGAACACGGCAGCAAGGATTCAAAGTGTTTGTAATGACTACGATAAAAAATTACTTATTTCAGAATACCTGCTGGAAAAAATTGATTCAAATATTCACCTCACTGCAGAAGCGCTGGGAATGATTCAGCTAAAAGGGAAAACAAAAAAAATTGGGATTGCAAGTATAGCCTGGGTGGAATGAATTGATAAGTTTTTCAAGAGCATAACGAAAAATTTTCCAATATGCAATTCCAGGTCTTTTATAAATAAGCTTATTGTAAAACCATAAAATTCTTTTCAATATAAAAAAATAAGTTTTTTAAATGATGGAAAGAAGGGAAAATTTGCTCTGAACCCGGAAACTTATATTAAATGAATAACATAAAGCGAGCTTTGCGAAAAAGGTTACAAAATAATAATTTGTACTTTTAGCTAAGCATACGTAAGGCTTTTGAGCTATTATTAACAACCCAAATTATCTCTTGTGCAGCAGGCCAATTACTTCTTTAGTTATTCAAGGAAAGATGCTGATTTTGTTAAAAAATTGGCAACTGATTTAAAAAAAACAGGTGCAAGCGTTTGGCTTGATCAACTGGATATCGCACCCGGCAGTCCGTGGGATGACTCTATACAAAATGCATTGAATGGATCGCAGGGCTTAATTGTAATTCTCTCTGACGATTCGGTGAAATCGAAGAATGTGATGGATGAAGTATCCTACGCTATGAGCCAGGGCAAAAAGGTTGTGCCTTTAGTAATAGAAGAATGCCCTGTTCCATTTCGTCTGGCAAGGTTGCAATATATAGACTTCAAAGGCGATTATGATTCTTCATTCGCCAATCTGCTCAATGCATTAAATACGCCTGATGCGCAGCCTTTGCAATCATCCACTCAATCAACAAATAAATCGTATAGCCCTGAAGCAAAAAAGAGTTCCTTAAAAACTTTTATTTTGCCCGTCATTATTCTTGCAGTAGCCTTGATTGTTTTTGTTTTATTTAAAAATAATAAAGATGCTATCACTACCTCAACCAATGCCCGCGATACTGCTATGCCTGCAGGTCAACATAATAAAGTTGAGCAGGCAAACAAAACAAATGACCAACAGGCAAACGATGGCAAGGCCGAAAATTTGCCGGTGCAAAATACTGAACGCAAAGTAGCGCCAAACGCTGACCGCATTAATCTCTTTGCGCCGGAAAGCGGCTCTGAGATCTTGGTCGCCTCAAACGACGATTGGAAAAACACTATTGATGGTAAAGAGGAGCGTAGTTATATTAATTCCGGAATAGGAAAAGAAGCCGTATACGGTTTTAAAGGTGAACGCCTGGCTACCTTTGATACTTTTACAATGCTTATTTCGGAAACTGCAGATTATAATGTAAAGGATTTTGAATTGTTTGCCGGTAATGATGCGCCCCTCGGATCATTTCAATCTATAGGCAAATTCCAGACACAGAATTTAAAACTTTTTAGGACTCCGTACCAGGAGTTTAAGTTTGCTGCAGTGACCGCTAAATACTTTAAAGTTAAATTGCTTAGCAGCTATTCCTCAGGTTACCCGGCCATAAATGAATTTCAGTTGTTTGGCAGCCTCAAGTGATTAAATTTTGGGGACACTCCTTAACGTTAGTTTAAAAATTTCACGGTGAGTATTTTCAAAACTTAACTAAAACATCATGGAAAGCAATAATGAAATAAGCGCATTAATTAAAAGGGTTACCAAACAATTGAATGATTTCTATGATGGAAATAATTGGGTGACTGATAATCTTGAAAAGAAAATATTTTCTCTTACTTCAGTGATAGCACTAAAAAATGCAGAAGGCCACAGTCATTCTATTGCGGGACTTTTAACCCACCTCACATCATGGAGAAATTTTGTGGTGCAAAAATTAACAGGCAATAGTGAATATGATGTAGTGGATAACTCTTCAGACTGGCCTTCGCCTGCCGACTGGGATGCAGCCCGAAGCGAATTTATAGAATGTCATAAAAAACTTTTAATAGCAATAGATAATTTTCCAATCGGTCAATGGCATGCAACAGTTCCGCTCAGGAGTTATTCTTTTCTATATCTTATCAATGGAATTGTTGAGCATGATTATTATCATTTCGGACAGATGGGATCGGTGCTTGCAGGAATAAAAACGATGGTGAGTAAAACTGAGTATTTAAAAAACCAGTAGATGAAGCAAGTAAAAATCAAGCCTGAAAATATTGATGAGTACATTCAGTCGGCGCCGGTTGAAGTACAAAAAAAATTATATGAGATGCTTGCATGCATTCGCAAAAGTGTGCCGGGCGCTTCCGAGAGCCTGAAGTGGGGAATGCCTGCATTTTCTCTCCAAAGGATATTGGTCACATTCGCCGTGTTTAAAAATCACATCGGCTTTTATCCAACACCATCTGCTGTAAAAGCTTTTGAAAAAGATCTTACCAATTATACAACAGCCAAAGGCTCTATACAGTTTCCTCTTTCTAAGCCTTTGCCTCTTTCTTTGATACGCAGCATCACCAAATTCCGTGCAAAGGAAAGTAGGGAGAAAGACAGCAAATGGAAGCCTGGTAAAGAGCAGGAAAAAAGATAGTAAGCTCTCTTACTTTCAATGCCAGGATCGTTTACAAATTCCTTCTGAATATGTAGTGATATTCTTGAAAAACGTACATGGACTGTATCGAAACCGCACAGTCATTAATCTCCATCAAAGATTTCTGCCCTGATAATCATATGGATAGAATAACGGTATTACCATTGCGTATGTTGCCATAACGCATACTGGTAACGGAAGGCAAGAATTATAACCCATGAGAATAAGAATGAAAAACTTTTTAAACACATTCTCAAAATTTTAAAAACAACATCATGTGGAATCATAATCTTAAGCTGGCATTTCGAAACTTGTGGCGTCACAAAACATTTTCTTTCATAAATCTGTCGGGGCTCACCATCGGACTGGCATGTTGCATAATAATAGGATTGTATGCTTATAATGAATTAACATTTGATCAGTTTCATCAAAACCATAGCGCTATATTCCGGGTGTATAAAATAACTAATGAAAAAGGAAAGCAAGCCCAGTACGATGGAATCACTCCTGGTAATCTTGCACCATCATTAAAAAAAGCAATTCCTGAAATAGCTGCTACATGCCGCTTCAGGCCATGGTTTAATGAAATGCTGGTACGTTATGATACCGTAAAGATTAGCCTGGATGATGTGGCGTATGCGGATAATTCGATATTGACAATATTTGACTTTCCACTAACTAAGGGAGATAAGAAATCTGCATTGACCGAGCCTTTTACAGCAGTGATTACAGAATCTACTGCAAGAAAATATTTTGGCAAAGCAAATCCATTAGGACAAACATTGATTACGCTCAATGATATGCCGGTGAAAATAAGTGGAGTTGCAAAAGACGTCCGGCAAAATTCTTCTATACAGTTCGATATGCTGATTTCTATGGCAACTCTTGAGGCGCCTGCGAATAAAGATAACTTCAGTTGGATGAATTCCTGGACGACAAATGTTGATTATACTTTTGTTCAATTAAAACCATATGCCGACGCAAAAAATGCAAATTCAAAAATTTCAGCGTTGCTTCATTCGCATTTCCCTGAGAAAGAATTTCAATACAGAACTTATCTGCAAAAGCTGGATGATATCCATATCGGTTCTAAAGACGTTTTATATGCTGAATCATTTCGAACCAACAGTAGCACTATCATTTATACGTTGCTGATCATTGCGGGATTAATATTGATAATTGCATGTTTCAATTTCATCAATCTTACTACAGCCAGCGCATTGGGCCGTGCTAAAGAGACCGGGGTTCAAAAAGTATTGGGTGCTAAACAACTGCAACTCGTTCGAAAATTTTTCAGCGAATCATTTATATTATGCTCACTTTCCTTTATAGCTGCATTGGTCATTGTTGCTATAGTATTGCCACTATTTAATGATTTAGCTGCAGCACATTTAACGATTGATTTATTATTTCAAATAAAAACTGCCGGGGCTTTGCTTGGGCTGTTGTTGTTATTAAGTGTATGTGCAGGTTTGTATCCTGCCATATTTTTAGCAAGGTTCAAATCAACAGATGTTTTTAGGAATGTGATCAAAGCGGGAAAAGATGGCTGGCTTCGCAAAACATTAGTTGTTACACAGTTTGCATTTTCTATTCTCCTGATAATCGCAGCTATCGTTGTAAATAAACAGATGCATTTTCTTGGAACAAAAGATTTGGGCTTCGATAAAGAACAGGTAATTGTTTTACGACTTGCTAATACAGGAATTGAAAATAAAGCCAAAGAACTGATGACAATCTTGCAGCAAAATTCGAATATCATTTCTGTTTCTTCCAGCAATCGGGTGCCGGGGCAGGGGTTCAATGGATATGGTATCATCCCCGAAGGTCATACATTGGATGAACACTTGCTGGCGAGCGTTTTTGAAACTGACGCAAATTTTGCAGCGACCTATAACATTAAATTGAACGAAGGAAGATATTTTTCATCATCCATGAAAACCGATACTACAGAATCTATTGTTATTAATGAAGCAATGGCAAATATGCTGGGTTGGAAGAATGCTGTGGGAAAACAATTTGAAATCTATGAGGCAAGAAAAGGAAAAGTAATAGGAGTTCTGAAAGATTTCAATTTCGCTTCATTAAGAAAAAAAGTAGAGCCTCTTGCAATTATGCTTACCGATAACCCATTGTATGTATCTGTAAAACTAAAGGCGGGCAGCATACCTTCATCTCTTGCTTACATGCAAAAAACATGGAAGAGTCTTGCCACTGAGCATCCCTTTGATTACTTCTTCCTGGATGAGCAATTAAATCATTTCTACGAGTCTGATGTTAAGTTGCTCCATGTCCTTAACATATTTGCAGTGCTGGCAATTTTCATTGCATGCATTGGCTTATTCGGTTTAAGTATTTATACAGCGAAGCAGCGCACTAAAGAAATTGGCATCCGTAAAGTATTGGGTGCAACGGTTACCAGCATTGTCGGCATGCTTTCAAAAGATTTCGTGAAGCTCGTTTTACTTGCTGTAATAATAGCATTCCCGGTTTCATGGTGGGCAATAAATATATGGCTACAGGACTTTGCTTTCCGCATCAATATTTCGTGGATGATTTTTATAATTTCAGGCCTTGCATCGGTTTCGATTGCGTTAATCACTATAAGCTTCCAGGCGATAAAAGCTGCGATGGCTAACCCTGTAAAAAGCTTAAGAACCGAGTGAGATGATTAAAAATATAGAAATTTAAATGCCTCTCCTGTTTATAATAGATAGTAATCACTAAAATATAGAGCCGATGTTTAAAAATTACTTTAAAACTGCAATTAGAAATTTCTTGCACAGCAAGATATTTTCCCTCATAAATGTCCTGGGATTGTCAATAGGCATAAGTGCATCTCTCGTAATTTATCTGCTCGTGAATTATCACTTCACTTTTGATAAGTTTGAAAAAGATAATGATCGCATTTACCGTGTTGTTTCGAATTTTGCATTTTCCGGTGAAGTGTACTATAATTCGGGAGTGACCTCTCCACTTGGTCCGGCTGTGAAAAAAGAATTGACCGGCCTTGATTTAGTGGTTCCTTTTCGTACTGCAGATGAAGTGAAGGTCTCCGTCCCTGTACCGGCTAAAGAGCCTGTAATTTTTAAACATCAAAAAAATATTGTGTTTGTAGATGAAAGCTATTTTGATCTCATCGGCTATCAATGGATAGCAGGATCAGCAAAAGCATCTCTGCAAAAACCGTATGAAACAGTCTTATCTGAAAAGACAGCTGCATTGTATTTTCCTAAATTATCTGCCAATGAAGTCGTTGGTAAGCAACTTGACTTTAATGACACCGTACGTGTAACCGTTACCGGTATTGTAAAAGATTTGGAGCAAAATACAGATTTCACTTTTACAACATTTATTTCAAAGGCCACGCTGGAAAATACCAACCTTAAGCCTGAAGACTGGACGCAATGGGATAATACAAATTCTGCATCTCAACTTTTTGTGAAAGTGTCACCAGGTACCAGGCCTGCGGAAATCGAAAAGGCAGCGTATGCCTTATATGAAAAGTATCATACTCCGGATCCGAATACTGCCAACGACAAATCAGCTTATAAGCTTCAGCCCTTAAATGATATGCATTTTAATTCGAACTATGGACTTTATGATCTTCCCGTTGCGAGTAAGCCTACGCTTTATGGGTTACTGGCTGTCGCATCATTTCTGCTGTTGCTCGGCTGTATCAATTTCATAAATCTTACAACGGCTCATGCTTCGCAACGGGCAAAAGAAATTGGCATCCGTAAAACATTGGGAAGTTCGAAAAGTCAATTAATCATCCAGTTTCTTAGTGAAACGTTTTTACTCACGTTTATAGCCACCGTGATTTCGGTTTTTTTAACTCCGTTGATCTTAAAGGCTTTCTCCGGATTTATTCCTGAAGGCTTGCATTTTAATTTGACTGCACATCCGGTCATTATACTTTTTTTATTGGCACTCACAATTATTGTTACGGTCTTATCTGGTTTTTATCCGGCGTTAATTCTTTCAGGTTATAAACCCATCCTTGTTTTAAAGAACCAGGCCTATGCTAATACAGGGAAGACCCGGAAGGCATGGGTAAGAAAATCATTAACCGTTTCGCAATTTGTAATTGCGCAGGTCTTTATAATGGCAACCATACTCGTAAGCAAGCAAATCACTTATTCTTTGAATAAAAATATGGGCTTTAAAAAAGATGCCATAGTGTATTTAAACACTAATTACTATGATACGGTAAAGAGCCATAAGTATCTTTTTATGGATAAGCTAAAATCAATACCTGGGATTGCAACGATTAGCTTAAGCAATAATCCTCCATCATCCAACAGCACCTGGAGTAACACAATTAAATATAAAGACGGGAAAAAAGAAATTGAAACAGACGTGCAGGTAAAAACTGCCGATACGAGTTATATAAAATTGTATCGTATTAAATTATTGGCAGGTAATAACCTTACGCAATGTGACACAACGAACCAATTGCTCATTAATGAAACGTATGCTCATACTCTTGGTTTTCAGAAATTACAGGATGCTGTTGGTAAGCACCTCTATTGGAATGGTAATATCGCTGTAGTTATAGGAGGAGTTGTTGGCGACTTCAACACACATTCATTGCACGAGCCGGTAAAGCCACTTGTAATCGCGAACGGCGATGAACGTTCCCGGACGATAAACATAGGTTTACAGCCACAAAATACAGAAGGCACGCTATGGAAATCTACTATTGCTTCTATCGAAAAATCCTGGAAACAAGTATTCCCCGATGATGACTTTGACTATAAATTCTTTGACGAGGAAATAGCAAAATATTATGATCAGGAGCAACATATATCCAGCCTGCTGATGTGGGCGACAGGCCTTGCAGTTTTCATCAGTTGCCTTGG
>JBDUEG010000070.1:0-12536 GCA_040002575.1 Ginsengibacter sp. | reverse complement strand
TAGTCGTGATACTTTTATTTATAGTTGCATCTGTGAAAAATTAGGAACTAAATTTTAAAAAAAGGGGCCGGATAAAAATCCACCCCTGTTATAATCCAATATCCTATGAAAAACCGAGTTTAAAACTGCAATTGCAGTTCCTTATATTTTTATGTTTTACCATGTTGACTTAAATGTTGACTTAAATGTTGTATAGTTTTGAGTTTTGTATGCACCCTCGCCGAAAAATTTCAGAATTGGCTCTATTTCCTTTGGTTCTAAAAAGCCAGGTATTGATATCGGTTCCGAATGAGTGTCAGGAATTATAATAGTTGCAGGAAATCCAACTTGTCCTGAAGTTGCATATAAGGCAAAATCATTTATTTTATAACTATCGTTATAATTGTATGGTTTGTCTTTCCAGTAAATAATTTCTTTCGATTCTGCATTTAGTTTTACAGGATAGAAATGTTCTGTTATATAAGCAATAACCTGAGAATTGTTGTAGGTTTTTTTATCCATCACTTTACACCAATAACACCAATTAGTGTATAGATCAATTAATACCGGCTTCGACTGAGTTTTTAATTCCGCGTGAACTTCATTCATATCCATCCATTCAAGCTTTTCCCGGTAAGTTGGGCTAACTTTGGCAGATGTAAGGATGATCAGGAAAGCAGCTAGAATAAATTTCATCTTTTTGACCATATTTCAATATAAACGTACGGAAATGAATATTATTGAGTTTTGTAAATAAAATAATTATCAGTACTTCATGAAATTTTTAAGATTTGTCAACACTAATTTATTCAGAGATGCATAAAATAATTGTTGCCATAACCGGGGCAAGTGGTTCTATCTATTCCCAACTACTTTTAAACAGATTATCCTTACTTAAAGAGCAATGGTCAGAGCTAAGTATTGTAATCACAGATAACGCCAAAATCATCTGGCAGACGGAACTGGGAAATGACGATTATAAAAATTATGACGCGTCTTATTATTCAAAAACTGATTTTATGGCACCGTTTGCATCAGGCTCGGGTGACTATAAAACTATGATTATAATTCCTTGTAGTATGGGAATCTTAGGACGCATAGCTTCCGGAATATCGGAGGACTTAATAACAAGGGCAGCGGATGTAATACTGAAAGAAAGACGAAAACTTATATGTGTAGTAAGGGATACGCCTTATAGCCTTATCCATATTAGAAATATGGAGACTATTACTTTGGCAGGTGGTATCATATGCCCTGCAACGCCATCTTTTTATAGTAAACCAAAAAGTTTGGAAGAAGCTGCTGCGACAGTTGTAGACCGGATCCTTGATCTCGCAGGCTTAAAAATTAGAACATTTCGCTGGGGAGATAAAGATTCTTAAAGTGCTTGCAATTATCTGAGATCAACAATTTCTACCTTAGGATAATTCTTTGGGTCAAATACGAATGTTAAGTCTGAGAGATTAGTATTTGGTTTCATGCTAACAACATTATAAGTGTACCTATTGCCATTTTTTTCGAAAACTTTAGTACTTGTTATTGAAGCATTGGCTTTATTAATAACTACGAGCACTTTGAAAAAAGCTTTTGATTTATCAACAGGGGTTAGCTCAATTTCCTGACTTATTGTTTTCCCGGCTTTTGATTCATCATTTTTTTTGTATAAAAAATCTTTATCATAGAAATTAGTAAACATTTTTTGAGGTGTAATCATATTTGCGGAGGCGTCAAACTTTGTAATCTGCACTTCATTTGCAGATTTATCGTATGTCCAAATATTATTCCCATCACTATAAATTTCCTGACCTGAAATACTAATTCTATACTTGGAATCTTTCATACTGACCACACCAGATTTTGTTCCTAATATCTTGCCTTCAGCATTTTCAATCTTTAAAGTAAATCGAGCGACTACAGATTTATAGGTCTTAAATTTAGCGCTTACACCATCCAATATTTTCTTTGCCTCAGGATCGCTTTTACCCGACGAGGATTGCGAAAAGGCATTAAAACTAATAAAGAGAAGAGTGCTAAATAATATTTTTTGAAGCATGATGTTTATTTAAATGACTACCACAAAAGCTGGCAAATATACATAATAGACGCACCTTAGATAGCGATGGTTTAATCTACGCCCTGAAGTGGAATGTTAATATTACCGAAACAAATAATCAGCCACATTAGCTGCTCATCTCTTCCTGCATGTTGACTTGGGTTATCAATTTACCAGCATCAGTAAATTTTTTAGCTGCTTTAATAAAATGAACAAACAAGGGATGTGGGTTCTCGACGGTGCTTTTTAATTCCGGATGAAATTGTACTCCGATAAAAAACGGATGATTTGACAATTCAATAATTTCAACAAGGCCGGTTTGTGGATTTATACCGCTCGCTATCATTCCGGCTTCTTCAAATTTTTCAAGGTATTTATTATTAAACTCCCAGCGGTGGCGGTGCCTTTCGTTTATTAAATCTGTGTTGTAAATAGTATGAGCAAGTGTATTTTCTTTTATTACACAAGGATAGGAACCTAAACGCATGGTTCCACCCTTCATCGTAATTTTCTTCTGTTCTTCCATCATATCTATTACGGGGTTGCAAGTATTTTCCTGCATTTCTGTGGAATCTGCATCCTTGATTCCCAAAACGTTTCGTGCAAATTCTATAGCAGCCATTTGCATGCCCAGGCATATCCCAAAAAACGGAAGATTGTTTTCCCTGGCATATTTTACAGCACTTATTTTTCCTTCTACTCCGCGGAAGCCAAATCCGGGTGCAACAAGCAATCCATCAAGACCGTTTAGTTTTTCTGCAACATTTTCGTCAGAGATATACTCGCTATGTATGTTCACAACCTGGACTTTACAATCGTTCATTGCACCTGCATGTATGAAGGATTCCAAGATAGATTTATAGGCGTCTTGCAATTCAATATATTTTCCAATAAGGCCAATTGTTACTTTATAACGGGGGTGCTTTAGCTTTTCCAGAAACTCTTTCCACTTACCGAGATCAGGCTCATTATAATTAGTTATTTGCAGCTTTTTCAAAACTATTAAATCAAGTTTCTCCCGTAACATAGCAATTGGTACTTCATAAATTGTTGATGCATCTGCTGCTTCAATTACCGCATTTTCTTTTACATTACAAAAAAGGGCGATTTTTCTTTTAAGATCATCACTAAGAGGTTTTTCAGTTCTGCAAACTAAGATATCAGGATGTATACCATTCTCGCTCATTAACTTAACACTATGCTGTGTCGGCTTCGTTTTAAGTTCTTTTGCAGCCTTTAAATATGGTATCAATGTAAGATGAACAACTATGCAATCTTCTTCAGGCATCTCCCATTGCAATTGCCGTACCGCTTCAATAAATGGAAGACTTTCAATATCGCCTACAGTTCCTCCTATTTCGGTAAGAATTATATCGTACTCGTTTTTTTCTCCCAGCAGAAGCATCCGACGTTTAATTTCGTCGGTAATGTGAGGAACTACCTGCACAGTTTTTCCGAGGTAATCTCCTTCTCGTTCCTTATTAATAACGGTTTGATAAATGCGACCTGTTGTTACATTGTTTGCCTGGGAAGTATTTATGTTGAGGAAGCGTTCGTAATGACCCAGGTCAAGGTCTGTTTCTGCACCATCTTCCGTAACGTAGCATTCTCCATGTTCATATGGATTTAAAGTGCCCGGGTCAACATTGATATAAGGATCAAATTTTTGTATAGTGGTCTTTAGTCCCCTTGCCTGCAAAAGTTTTGCAAGAGAAGCGGCAATAATCCCCTTCCCTAAAGAAGAGGTAACACCTCCTGTAACAAAAATATACTTAGCCATTTTTTTCAATTAAAATTTTAAAATATTTTATATAATTAAAAAAGTAACAAAAAATGTTACCGTATAATTTTTTAAATAATTAAGAAGCTGACCAGCGGAAAGAAAATTAGCTGTATAATCCGTGAGGTCGTGCAAACATACAGCTAAAAATTCACGCTAAAAAGCAAAAATTCATTTGTGGAAAAACATTTATTGGTTTCTTAAATTGTAAAACGTTTCATGTAAGGGACATTATTTAAAACTTTACAATCCATCCAAAAAATGGCTTATACCTTTGCCTTCAGAAAAATTTTTTAGCAACAAAGAAAAAAGCAATTAAATCGAAATACTTGCTCTCATTATGTGGTATACTTCCTAAAATATCTTTTTATAAGACAGGTAATTTCTAACATAATCATCTACACCGGCTTCTAACGAGTACACATCACCTTCATAGCCTGCTTGTCTTAATTTTTGCATTTCAGCTTGTGTATAATATTGATATGAATTCTGAATATCCAGGGGCATATCAATATATTCAATAACAGGTTCCAGATCCAAGCCGTGAAAGGTTGATTTTACCAAATCGTTGAAAGTACGGGCTTCGCCTGTACCCACATTATAGATTCCTGAAATAAAAGTTTGAGGATCTTTATCCCAGGATTTTAAAAACCAAAAACAAATTTTTAAAACATCTTTTACATAAATAAAATCTCTTAGTTGCTCTCCATCTCTATAAGCCTTTTTGTGTGACTTAAACAATTTTACAAAACCGTTTTGCCTTATTTGATTGTATGAATGAAATATTACGCTAGCCATTCTTCCTTTATGATATTCATTAGGGCCATATACATTGAAGAACTTCAATCCGGCCCAGGCGGGTGGACAATCTAAACCATCGGAACTATTGTTTTCAACTTTTTGTAGAACCCATTTATCAAATTCATTTTTGGAAACCCCATATGGGTTCAGAGGCTTGAGATCTTTAATTATACTATGATTATCGGAATAACCTTTTTCACCCGTTCCATAAGTGGCTGCAGAAGATGCATAGACCAGGGGTATTTTATTTACACTACAGTAAGTCCAAATCTTTTCAGAATAGTCAACATTTAAATACTTATGAACTGAGTAATCAAATTCAGTGGTATCTGTTCTGGCGCCAATGTGAAAAACAAATGCGATATCCCGATTTTCGACATGTAACCATTCGAAAAAATTTTCTCTTTCAATTTTTATTGAATAATCTTTTCCCTGGAGATTTTTATCTTTTTCGAAATGGCTAAAATCGTCGACCAGAATTAGATTTCTATAGCCCTTTTCATTTAAAAAACTCACAAGACAACTTCCGATAAATCCCGCGGCACCTGTTACGACTATAGTTGATTGATTATCCATTACTCAGCCATATACTTTTTGAAATGATTGCCGATTGCATTGCTGTATTTTTCATTCCATTCTTTTATATGACCCCAATCATCATTGTCAATATTTATTTGGCCAGAAGTGACAGTGCCTAATTTTTTAAAAGGAACATTCAATAAGGATTCAAAATCATCGATTTTATCTTTTGATACCGACACTATAATTCTTCCCTGTGCTTCGCCAAATAAAAAAGCGTCTTTGCGTATTTCATTAGTACCATAAGTTATTTTAAATCCGAGCATTTTATAGAAGCAGCTTTCAGCAAGTGTTACAAAAATGCCTCCTTCACTTACATCATGAGCCGACTGAATAATCTTTTGGTTTATAAGTTCGGTTACACATTCATGCAAAAGAAATTCTTCTCCGAGATTAAAATATGGTGCTGGCGAAAATTCTACGCCACATATTTTATGTAAATACTCTGAGCAGGCAAAATCATTTTTATTTACACCAAGTAAGTAGATCACGTCTCCTTCCTTTTTAAAATCGAGGGTCATTTTTTTATCAAAATGTTCAAGAAGCCCTACCATACCAATAACGGGCGTAGGATATACTGGTCCGCTGGGTGACTGATTATAAAAACTAACATTACCACCGGTAACCGGAGTTTCAAATTTTGTGCAAGCTTCGGTCATGCCTTTTATGCTTTCAACAAACTGGTAATAAACTTCAGGGTCATATGGATTACCAAAATTGAGGCAGTTAGTCACACCTAACGGTTTGCCTCCACTGCAAACAATGTTACGGGCTGCTTCACTTACTGCAATCATACATCCCTTGTAAGGGTCAGCAAACACATAGCGGCTATTACAATCTGTGGTGAGCGCAAGCGCTTTTGTGGTTCCATTTACAGCAACTACTGAAGCGTCAGAAGGTGCATTCGTATTAAGGTTTGAAGTACCTACCATACTATCATACTGATCATAAACCCATCGCTTCGAAGCAATATTCGGCAATTGAATTATTTGCTCCGCAATTGCTTTCATATCGTGAGGCAATGGAATTGCATTAATATCAAATGCTCTTATTTTATCCAGGTATTTGGGTGGAGTAAATTCTCTTTCATAAACGGGCGCCCCACCGCCAAGTACCAGGCTTTCAGATGGAATCTCTGCTTCCAAGATGCCATCCATATAAAATTGTAGTAAACCTCCATGAATTACTTCACCAATCTGAGAACACGGGAGGTCCCATTTTTCAAATATATCTATCACCTCTTGTTCCCGTCCTTTTTCAATAATAAGCAACATTCTTTCCTGGCTCTCGCTCAGCAAAAGTTCCCATGACTTCATATTTTTTTGCCGGGTTGGGACTTTATCAAGGTTTATCCTCATTCCCACTCCGCCCTTTGCACTTGTCTCCGCAGTAGAACAGATAATGCCTGCTGCTCCCATATCCTGCATACCTATAATTGCGCCGGTTACAATAACCTCAAGACACGCCTCAAGCAATTTCTTTTCCTGGAAAGGATCTCCAACCTGGACTGCAGGCAAATCTTCAACACTGCTTTCCGTGATGTCTGCAGACGCAAATGCAGCACCTCCCATTCCATCCTTGCCAGTCGAGCTACCTGCGATAAAAACCGGATTTCCCAGACCATCAGCCGTTGCGCTAACTGTCGACCCAATACTAACAATACCTGCACTCATGGCATTTACCAAAGGATTGGTGTGGTAACAATCTTCAAAATAAATTTCGCCACCCACGGTAGGAACTCCAAAGCAATTACCATAGTGAGCAATGCCGTGAACTATTCCACTTAAAAGGTGCCGTGTCTTATCTTTTTCGAGATCACCAAAACGTAAGGAATTTAAAGTAGCAATGGGTCGGGCGCCCATTGTGAAAATATCCCGATGAATACCTCCAACACCAGTAGCCGCTCCCTGAAACGGCTCTATAGCTGAAGGATGGTTGTGGCTTTCGATTTTAAAAACGACACCCAATCCATCACCAATATCCATGAGGCCGGCGTTCTCTTCACCCGCTTTCACAAGAAGTTTTAAGCCTTCCCTGGGTAATGTTTTAAGCCATTTAATAGAATTTTTATAGCTACAATGCTCGCTCCACATTACTGAATATGCACTCAGTTCAGTGAAATTCGGTACTCGACCGAGTATCTTAATAATTTTTTCAAACTCATCTTTTTTCAAGCCAAGTTTCTGTGCAATCTCAAATGTAATTTCCATACTTATGTCTGGCGCAAACTTACAATCTCCTTGACTGTTAACTGATAAATTGAGTGCAAATATTTTGACTAACTTCCCACAATTAAATTCGATTGATGGTCTATTTGCTCTTCATCTTCTACACAGTTTTTTTTTGCTGGCTAATTAACCGTTTAAGATTTTTCAAAAAAAGTGGACTGAGTAGTGGGGTATTGATTGTTCTTTTTTTATTTAGAGTAATATCAGGAATTGTAAATGGATATATAAGTAGTAATTATTATACTATATCTGATGCAGTAGAATTTCATAAACAAGGCTTGGCGGAATACAACCTGCTTTTTAGTAATCCCTACGAATATCTAACCAATCTTTTTCATTCCAATTACAATAGTTATTCCCATTTTCTTGAAACTTCGGCGTCATTCTGGAATGACTTGAGGACAAATATCATCACGAAACTACTTTCCATATTTGATCTCTTTAGCGCAAGAGATTTTTATATTAATAATCTGTTTTTCAATTTCCTTATTTTCTTTGGAGGCATATATCTGTATAAAGTATTTTTCAAAATTTTTCCAAACCACCGATATATTATTATAATCTGTATTTTCCTTTTACCATCTCTAATATATTTTACAAGTGGAATTCATCGGGATGGCATTATATATCTTCTGTTATCTATAGTTATTTATGAAGTCCAAAATATTCTTGAAAAGAAAACTTACCCCTGGAAAAAAATCTTGTCAATAATTGTTCTTCTTTCTTTAATTCTTTTATTAAGAAATTTTGTTATTATAGCTTTAATACCTGCTTTAGCCGCTTGGGTAATAGGGGTCTACTTGCGAAAAAAAGCTTTAGTTTCTTTCCTCATAATATATTCTATTGCGACCGTCGCATTCTTTTGCTCAGGACTACTTTCTCCGAAATTTGATCTACCCCAACGGGTTTCATTACGACAAATCGAGTTTATTAAAATATCCAAACGTAGCACTTCTGGAATTGACATTAATCCTCTTCTTCCAAGTTTAAAAGGCTTCATTCATAACATGCCTCAAGCTTTTAATCATTCAATCATGAGGCCATACCTTAATGAAAAAGGCAACTTTTTTTATATCCCTCTTGCAATCGAAATTTTTGTGTACGAGGTTCTCTTTCTTTTATTCATATTTTATAGGAACCAAATTCCTACAACTCCGTTTATTTGTTTCTGCTTTTTTTTTAGCCTAAGTATGTTCATGCTTATTGGCTACACGATTCCCATAACCGGGGCAATTGTAAGATATCGAAGCATTTATTTGCCATTGGTAGTTATACCTATCACATGCCTCATCGACTGGACAAGAGTTAAGCATGACGTCACATACTTAAAGATAGTAATACATAATATTTTCCACAAACGGTTAGAAATTTGACACATCCTATAAAAAATCTTTGTTTTTTTCAGGGATAAGGCTTTTTTTTGCCATCTAAATGTAAAAAAATGCAATCTTTAAGACTTAACGCACTTCACAACTTACTGTCAAATACTAAAACTCAGCCTGGTCCAAAATCTCAAAAAATAACCGCAATCTTCGGAGATAATGTTTTCACTTTAAAAAAGGCCCGAACGTTTTTAAGTGACGAAGCTTACAAAAGTTTGCTGTCTTCTATTAAGACTCAAAGCAAAATTGATAGGAGAATGGGTGATCAAATTGCGTCTGGCCTAAAGGCCTGGGCTGAAACGAAAGACGTCACACATTTCACTCACTGGTTTCAGCCACTAACAGAGGCAACTGCAGAAAAGCATGATTCCTTCTTCACCTTAAAGAGCGACGGAACAGAGCTCGAAGAATTTGATGGAGCAGCTCTCATACAGCAAGAGCCTGATGCTTCCTCTTTTCCAAGTGGCGGCCTAAGAGCCACATTCGAAGCAAGAGGCTATACTGCATGGGATCCTTTATCTCCACCATTTATTATGGAAATTGGGAATGGAAAAACTCTGTGTATTCCCACCATTTTTGTTTCTTACACCGGTGAATCTCTTGACGCTAAAACGCCACTTTTGAGAGCGTTGGTAGCTCTTGACAAAGCAGCGATTGATGTATGCCAGTATTTTGATAAAAATGTAACTTCAGTTACTCCTACACTTGGATGGGAACAGGAGTATTTTGTTATTGATGCGGCCATGGCCAATGCCCGACCGGATCTTGTAATGACAGGGCGTACAGTTTTTGGCCATCCTCCAGCCAAGGGCCAGCAGCTTGAAGATCATTATTTTGCTTCTATTCCCGAGAGGATTTATGCATTTATGAGAGACTATGAACAAGAGGCTTACAAATTAGGAATTCCTTTACGTACCCGCCATAACGAGGTTGCGCCTTCACAGTTTGAATGTGCCCCTATTTTTGAAGAGGTCAATCTTGCCGTAGATCATAATACCCTGTTGATGGATGTAATGACCCGTGTTGCAAGGAGGCATGGTCTCATGGTATTGCTTCATGAAAAACCCTTCGCAGGTATAAATGGAAGTGGGAAACACAACAACTGGAGCATGGCTACAAATACGGGCGTGAATCTTTTGGCACCTGGTAAGACGCCTAAGACGAATCTAATGTTTCTTGCATTTTTTGTAAACACGATAAAAGCGGTACATGATTACTCAGATATCTTAAGAGCGTCCATAGCGAGTGCAGGGAATGACCACAGGCTTGGAGCAAACGAAGCGCCTCCAGCAATTATTTCAATTTTTATAGGAAAGTTTCTTACAGATGTTTTAAATCAAATTGAGAAAAGAGTCGGCGATAAATTTGATGAACAAGATGAAGCGATGCTTAAGTTGGACATTCACAAAAGCATTCCTGAACTAATGCTTGATAATACTGATAGGAACCGTACTTCTCCATTCGCTTTCACAGGAAATAAATTTGAATTCAGGGCCGTGGGTTCTGCAGCCAATTGTGCTGCTGCAATGACTGTTTTAAATTCAATTATGTGTGAAACGCTTACCCAGTTCAAAAAAGATGTGGACGGATTAATTGATGGCGGCGAGAAGAAGGAAATTGCCCTAATGCAGACCATCCAAAAATATATTGTAGAAAGTAAATCAGTGCTGTTTGAAGGTGATGGATATAGTGAAGAATGGGAGAAAGAGGCAGAAAGGAGAGGATTGCCTAATGTAAAAACTACCCCACTCGCTCTGGATGCTTTTGTAACTGAAAAAGCAAAAAAGTTATTTGAACATCATAACATCTATTCTCATAGTGAGCTCGAAGCAAGACACGAAATACTTTTAGAAAATTATATTAAAAAGGTGCAGATAGAGGCAAGAATGATAGGAGACCTTGCAAGTACCTACATTCTTCCTGCGGCAATAAAATATCAAAATGTATTAATAAAAAATATAAGAGGCTTAAAAGAAATAGGGTTAGATGATAAAAGTTATGCCAGTCAAATGCAAATAGCTTCTAAAATTTCGGAACATATCTCTTTTATAAGCTCACGGGTAGAATCTATGATTGAAGCCAGAAAAGTTGCAAATGAGATGGCTGATGCACGTGAAAGGGCAATCGCATATTGTGACACGGTAAAAAGTTATTTTGACGAAATAAGATATCATGTAGATAAACTTGAACTTCTTGTAGATGATGAATATTGGGAGTTGCCGAAGTACCGGGAGATGTTATTTTTAAGATAATAACTTTATATAAAACCCTACAGAACTTGTGGGGTTTTTTTTATAGCAGTGCTTTTCCCTTAGGAGCATTAGCTCACAATTTTTCCATCTTTCATATGCAGAATGCGATCACTAAGTTGCGCCAGTTCTTGGTTATGGGTTACAATTAAAAAGCTTTGTTGAAAGCGGTTGCGTAAATCAATAAATAGATTATGGAGTTCTTTTGCATTTGCGGAGTCAAGGTTCCCCGTGGGCTCGTCAGCCATTACTATGGAGGGACTATTAATCAAAGCTCTGGCGACTGCAACCCTTTGCTGCTCACCTCCAGACAGCTCTCCTGGTTTATGAGATGCTCTTTCGCTAAGATTTAACAAGTCAAGTAATGACAATGCTCTTTCTTCGACTTCAGCTGTTTTATTATTAGCAATCCAGCCGGGCACACACACATTTTCAAGTGCAGTGAACTCAGGTAATAAATGATGAAACTGAAAAACAAAACCAATGTGTTTATTTCTGAACGCAGCCAACTTCTTCCCGCTTAACCCGGAAATGGGTATGTCATTTAAATAAATGACACCCTTGTCAGCACTATCTAGTGTGCCCAGGATATGTAACAAAGTACTCTTACCGGCGCCTGACGATCCTGCAATACTTACAATTTCTCCCCCGGTGATTTCTATATCCACACCTTTTAAAACAGGAAGAGATCCATAATTTTTATAAATACCCTGCGCTCTTAACATGGTTAAATGTAATCGCTAAAAATCCAAACACAAAAAATAAAATCGAAAATACTTGCCAGGCATCTATTACGTTAATGTGAGCTTATAGGCCACAATAAAGAATAGACAAAAACAATATTTGGTAATAACGATATAACTTTTACATTTGCGGAAAATTTAGAACCTGTTTAATTTCAAAAAGTAATAAATAGATAAATATATGTTTTGGACTTTAGAACTTGCCTCACACCTTGAAGATGCACCATGGCCTGCTACTAAAGATGAGCTGATAGATTTTTCAATTCGAAGCGGTGCTCCTATTGAGGTGGTAGAAAACCTGCAGGAACTGGAAGACGAAGGTGGTGAAATCTATGAAGGGCTTGAGGACATCTGGCCTGATTATCCAAGCCAGGAAGATTTTTTCTTTAATGAAGATGAATATTAATCAAAAATAATTTTTAAATGCTTAAAACCGCTTAACAACTAAGCGGTTTTTTATTTAGGAAAAGTTGAGTCACACAAACCTTTTAATAGGAAAAGAATAGAGATTGGGATTATCATTTTTCCATTTGTTCAATCACACTTTGCGTAACTCCTGTAAATGAAAATCCACCATCGTGAAACAGGTTTTGCATAGTTACATATTTTGTGAGATCGCTGAAAAGCGTTACACAATAATTAGCGCAATCTTCAGCAGTTGCATTACCCAGCGGGCTCATTTTCTCAGCATAATTAATGAAGCCATCAAATCCTTTAACGCCACTGCCTGCAGTAGTTCGGG
>JBDUEG010000069.1:0-12728 GCA_040002575.1 Ginsengibacter sp. | reverse complement strand
GGCATCACTATGGTGTTTTTTCCGATTACTGCTGTATCGCTTATCATGTTTTGCGATGGTGAAAAAGGACGGAAATGATTTACTATTTTCAGGTAAGCTTCAAACGGATCATCGGTTATAAATAAAGTTTTTCCTTCAGGAATTGTTGTCTTTTTATTTATGATAATAAAAGTCGCTGCGCTATTTATACAGGTATCATAATATTTTGGATGATCAACAAAAACGATGTCTCCTTCATTTACTTTATGAATTTCATTGATGCCTTTCGCGGAAGAATTTTTATCACCTATGACTTCAGCATTAATAAACTGAGATATCCATTGTGCTGAAACAGGAGAAGGAAATTTCATAAAGATTAATTTATCTATCAAAGATAAAGATTGAAGGTTGCAATGATTTTTGGATAGGTTTTTTATCAGGAAGGGAAGACGCTTAATTTTTTTTTATCAAGAGAAGATACAATTGTTTTTTCCGGATAGGAGACAACAACTCCAGGCAATAGATAGAAGGAGTATAAAAAATCAACAACAATAATTCCTCTTAAACGCTTGTGTGATGCATGTTTCAAAAGGTAGCAAAAAAATTATTGTTGAATTTATAAAATGTCTTTGATAAAAAATGAGAGTCATACGTCTAAAAAAATCGCTTAAAAAGTTCCGCCCTTATCCACAACTAATTTTAGAATGTTGATAAAATAATGCATAAAAATTTTCCAGATAGAAGAAATTATTTTTAATATTGTGTAGGAAATTTTATTTCCTGTACTTACTAACCCATCAATATAACAAAGCCCGTGCATTTAAAGACGGGCTTTATTATTTTTATCAACGCTTCTGCGCTATTGTTCAACTTTTTTAGAAAACGATTTCTTGAATAAATATTTCATCGTTCACAAACCATTTAATGTTCTTTCACAGTTTACTTCACAGGAAGGAAAGAAAACATTGAAGGATATATTCGATGTACCTGCAGAGGTGTATCCTATAGGGCGCCTTGATTATGATAGTGAGGGGCTCTTGATATTAACTGACGACAAGAAATTAAATCAATCACTGTTGAACCCGGTGCATGCACATGAAAGAGAATACTGGGCACAGGTCGAAAACATCATAAGCATTGAAGCAATTGAAAGATTAAAGAAAGGCGTTACTATTAACATCAATGGTAATGCTTATGCTACAGAACCATGTAAAGCAGAGGTCTTAATTCACCCTCCTGATGTGAGTGAGAGAACGCCACCCATACGCTCCAGGAAGAATATACCGGCAAGCTGGTTAAAAATTATTTTGAAAGAAGGTAAGAACAGGCAGGTGAGGAAGATGACAGCAGCCGTTGGATTTCCTACACTTAGGCTTATTCGTTATCGCATTGAGAAAGTCACCATCGATAAATTAAGGCCAGGTGAAATGAAAATCTTATCTCAAACAGAATTGTATAACTTGCTACAAATAAAAAAAGTTAATTGACTATGCTAAAATCAATGACAGGTTTTGGAAGAGCTGAACAAACTGTAAATGATAAAACATTTTTAGTTGAAATAAAATCTCTTAATGGAAAACAACTTGAGATAAATTTAAAAATTCCGCCACTACTAAAGCCTTATGAATTTGACATAAGAAATCTCCTGCAGGAAACCTTATTACGAGGTACTGTCGAATGTCTTATTATAATAAAACAAAACGGCTCATCTAAACCTGTTGTCATAAATACAGATCTTATAAAAGCATACTATCATCAAATAAGTGGCCTCGCTTCAGAATTAAATATTGATACAAATTCTGTATTAAGTGCCTTATTAAGGTTGCCGGAAGTAGTGTCTCCAAGCAATGAAATTTTAGGAGAGAACGATTGGGCAGAGCTTAAGAAGGTTCTGGATTTGGCTTTAAGAGAATTAACTCAGCATCGTGTAGAAGAAGGAAAGTCTTTGGATAAAGAACTGAGACTTCGCATACAAAACATTAATGCCCAGGAGGAAGAAATATTAAAGCTCGAACCTAAAAGAAAAGAGCGCATGAAAACGGAGTTAGTTCAATTACTGGAGGAAAATGTAGGAAAAGAAAACTATGATCTCAACAGAATGGAACAGGAGTTAATTTACTACATAGAAAAAATTGATATCAGGGAAGAACAGGTCCGCCTCAAAAATCATTGCGAGTACTTTCTAAATATAATGGATGATAGCGATGAAGCGAAGGGGAAAAAGCTGTCATTTATAATCCAGGAAATAGGCCGTGAAATAAATACTACCGGCTCTAAAGCGTATGATTCAGATATACAGAAATGTGTTGTTATTATGAAGGATGATCTTGAAAAGGCGAAGGAACAAATCTTCAATGTCCTTTGACTACTGCTGATGCTGTAAGACAAAACAAACTAATTTTGTAAAAAAATAATTGAAAAGATTTATTTCAATATTAATCCCTGCCGTAATCATTGGATCTTGTATAAAAATTGATCAGTTCGAAAAGACGGTGACTATAACTTCAGGACAATGGTCGTACAATAACACACCTGCTTTCACTTTTAACATAACAGACACCAATTCCTTGTACAATCTATACATTGTTCTCAGGCATACCGATGCCTACAATTATAATAATATCTGGCTCCGTCTTAGTACTCAATTTCCCGGAGACTCTGCCCGGTTACAAAACGTAAATCTTGGTCTTGCCAATGACGTTAAAGGATGGGAAGGCACGGGCATGGACGATATTTTTGAAGTAAGAAAAAATATCAGCCGGGGTCCGATAGCTTTTAAAAAGCCCGGTAAGTACACCTTTATTGTTTCTCAGATCATGCGGGAAAATCCTTTAAAAGATATACTGGATGTGGGCGTTCGTGTGGAAAAGGTAAATCTTCCCCAGTGAGTTTGACGTGCAAAATTTCTGAGGAGTTTTGCGGCTAGTTTCAATCGTATAAGTATGGCATACCTAAAGTCGCTCAGGGAAAAATTTAAAATAAAGCGGCTGCATACTATTTATATTTTGTATTGGTTTTTACTTTCCTATATAATTGCTGCTCTTGTTTTTTGGTTCATAGCCCTTAACAGCCAGAATATGGAAATCAACCGTTACAGGCTGGACATGGTTGATGTAAATGATGAAAACCATGATGTGAAGGAACGCAATATCCAGAATGCTAAAAATAGAAAGACGGCTCAATATCTTGGAGAAGGCGTTACATTTTTTTTATTGATAGTAGCAGGTGCGGTGTTCGTTTTTAGAGCGATTAATAAACAGCTACACCAGTCGCAGCAACAGCAAAATTTTATGATGGCAATTACTCATGAACTTAAAACGCCTATAGCTATTACAAAACTCAATCTTGAAACATTACAAAAGCGGGCACTTAATTCTGAACAGCAACAAAAGCTTATAAACATAACAATACAGGAAGCTGACAGGCTTAATGCTCTTTGTAATAACATGTTGCTCACGAGCCAGATTGAAGCTGGTGCATACGAGGTGATAAAGGAAAGGGTTAACCTTACAGAACTTAGCAAGGCTTGCGTCCATGATTTTAAAACAAGGTATCCAAACAGGAAAATTATATTCGATGTGAAAGATGGCAACTTTATTTCAGGAGATAGTATGCTGTTGCAGCTTGCTGTTAACAATCTTTTAAATAATGCAATAAAATATTCCCGCGAGGAGGACATAGTTTTGTTAAGGATTGAAATGGAAAGTAATCTTGTGAAGCTGCAGATAATTGATGAAGGCCCTGGTATTTTATCGTCCGACAAAGAAAAAATTTTTGAAAAATATTACCGTGGTACAAATAAGCAATCAAAAGGCACAGGCCTTGGTTTATATCTTACAAAGAAAATAGCCGAGCAACATAAAGGACATATCAGGGTCGGAGAGAACATACCACGTGGAAGCGTTTTTGAAATAATTTTTACGACTTAATAAGTTACCAGAAACAAAAATTCATTTTTATGCAACAAAGGCAACTCTCTATTCTTCTGGTTGAAGATGAGGAGAATTTACAGGAGGCATTGAGGTTAAACTTTGAAATGGAAGGATATGAAGTTACGTCCGCATATAATGGCGCGGCAGGCCTAGCGGCAGTCAGAAATGAATATTTTGATCTTATTATACTTGATGTTATGTTACCTGAAATTGATGGAATAAGTGTCTGTGAAAACATAAGGCTGAGCAATTCAGAAATTCCTATACTAATACTTAGCGCCAAGAATAATAGCAGTGACAGAGTTCTGGGATTAAAAAAGGGAGCTGATGATTATCTTACAAAACCCTTTGATCTCGAAGAATTATTGTTAAGGGTTAATAAGCTTATTAATAAAAGCAAGCTAATTTCTTCGAGAGAGCAGGTTGCTGAAGAATATGTTTTTGGGCAGAATAATATTAATTTCAAAGCATTGCAATGTACTAATACAGGTGGCGAAAGAATAGACCTTACTAAAAAGGAAGTGATGCTGCTTAAACTATTAATTGAAAACAAAAACGAAGTTGTAACACGTGAAAAAATTCTGCAGTCTGTTTGGGGCTATAATGTATATCCTACCACGAGAACGATTGATAATTTTATTTTAACGTTCCGCAAATACTTTGAGGAAGATAGCAGAAATCCTAAATACTTTCACTCGGTAAGAGGGCTTGGATATAAGTTTACAGACAATTAGGTATTGTTTTCACATACTTGCTTATTCAGCAATGCAATCACTTCCGAAGCTTTTTCATAAACAACCTGAAGATGGTTGGAATTTGCTGTTGGTGCATATACATTTAGTTCTATTTCATCAAGTAAAGAAGAAAGCATAAGAGACGTATTAAGGCCAACATTGCACTTGTCAATTTCTTCTGTCAACCTCTTTTTAGTAAGCTCTTCACGAGGCACCTTAAATTTTTCGGCCAAATATTTTTTTATTGAAATATCAAGAGTCTGGTAAAATTCTATCTCATTACCTTCTACCAGTTTTTCGTGAGCTTTTGTCAGCGGGTTTTCAGGAATGATAAATTCATTCATAGCGCCCTGCTCAGATTTGATATTATCACTAACAAGTAATGCAGCGCTCAATGATTCACTTTTCTTTGTTGCAATTGATCTTTTTCTGGCTGCGATAAAAACAAACGCTGTAAGTAAGGTGAGTCCTCCAATAATATATGAGCTGTAGTTAGTCCACAAACCGCCGTCAGAATCTTCTGTCAGCTTTGCGTTTTTTACATAAATCTTTTGTGGATTTCCTCTACCACGGCTAACCTTGACAGTTAGGGGCTGGGTATGTAATGTCTTATATTTTTCTAATGTAGGATCAAAAAACGAAAACGATATAGCAGGAATTGTGTAATTGCCAGCTTTTGAAACGGTAAACGGATACGTAAAAGTTTTACTTCCATTCATAGGAATAGAAAATTTATCAATATCATCTGTCACCTTTGCTTCATAGCTGTCTATCCCCTCAGGCCAGTTAATTTTTGGAGAGTTGATTAAATGAATATTTCCCGCCCCGGCAAGATTCAATTTTATGTTTCCTGCGTCATCGGTTGTTACATTCTTCTTTTCAAGAGAAGCGCTGATCTTAAAGTCACCCACAGCCCCTTTAAAATCTTCCGGCATATTTTCCTGCGGTAAAGGTTTAACTAAAATCTGAACAGGTTTACTTTGTAAGGTTACGTGCTCTTCAATTACAGAATTTTGAGGGGACGTTGAATTAGCAAAATCCTGTAACATGTCAAAAAACATATCTCCCTTTTGTGTTCCCGCATACTCTGATTTTATGAAGGTGACTTTGTTATCAGCGACCACGGGATCGAGCGTGAATGTTCCGGGCTGCAAAGGATATAACTGTACCTTACGCAGGGTATAAACATTATAGTCACGTCCATTGTATTTCTCAACCTTTACTGAATTATTATTTGCATCTAATTCGCTTACTGAAAAGCCATTGAATGAAGGAGCATTTGTGACAACCGATTCAGACCGTAACCTTGTGTATAGTTTATAGGAGGCAATAATTGGCTGGCCGGTATAGCAGCTTTGCTTACTAACATCAAGCTTTATAAAAAGATTTTTCTGCACTTTATCACTTACACTTTCCCCTTTTCTTAAAATATAATCGTCAAACCGATGTATAGATGGTTCCGTCGGGAAATCAAGATTCATATTTCCAAAAGGCGACAGAGAGCTATTTCCTGAACTGGATACAGAGGAATTTAAAGATGCGTTAGTTACTTCAACCGTTACCGGGCTTGTGTAATAAGCCTTGCCATTTACTTTGGCTATTGCCGGCCCTATAATATATTTACCGGTTCTTTTTGGCTTTAAATAAAATCCTAACGCGATATATTGGTCAGTTTTTCCATTCACTATACTCATACCGCTTTGTTGATTAGGACCACTTACAACATTAAAATTTTGAAATGACGGGGGGATAATTGCCTCAACGTCCGGGGCATTTTCAACCATGAATTGTATTTGCAGGTAATCATTCTTACCAATCGTCTTATCGGGGCAGACAGCGGAGAATTTTATTTGAGCTGATAAACTATTGCTTACACAAATACCATTGAGAAATAAAAAATAAAATAAAAATTTGACGGCGCCAGGTTTTAAAAATTTCATCATCTATTTCATAAATAATGTTGCCTTACAAATTTACTCTTAAAAGAAAAGGAATAAGGGATGAAAAAATTTACCAGCTGTTAAAAATTTTTTAAAAGCAGTAGTTATCTAAGGCATATCTCCCGCTTGCGGCCTGATTATAATGTCTTCGACACATGCCTGTGGAGATAGATGTGAAGCAGCGAAGATCATATCCGCAATATCGTTAACCTCTAATATTCTTTTGGGGTCTACATCAGCTCCTTCCCACGAAGATGTATAGACTGCACCGGGATAAACAGTGGTTACCTTTATATTATAGGGTTTCATTTCTTCGCGGAGATTTTTACTGAAACCCATTAATGCATATTTACTTATGCTGTAGGAACCTCCATTACGATAGGCTTGCAGCGACGCGATAGAACACATGTTAAATACGTGGCCTGTCTTTTTTCCCATCATAGCGGGGAGCAGCATCCTCGTTAGGTGATATGCGCTGTATAAATTAACTGCAATCATTTTTTCAAGCGTTCCTTCTTCTTCGTTATATATACTGCCTGGTATAAATTGACCTGCATTGTTCACAAGAATATCAATGGGAATATTTTGACTTAAAAGCCATTCTCCAAATTCAAGTACTCCTTCTTTTTTAGAAAGATCTGCTGCAAAATATTCTATTGAAGTTTCCGGAGTTTTTTCTTCTAAGTCATTTGAAAAATTGTTTTTGTTACGGGCACATATGAATAGCCGGTTTCCCTCAATCGAGAACTTTTCAGCAATCGCTTTTCCGATACCTTTGCTTGCTCCCGTTATAACAATATTCATGGGCGTAATTCGTTGAATAAAAAAACACTGTAAACAACAAATCTAAAATTTTAAATCTGAATGGAGCGGGCGAATGAAGTTAACGGTATGTCGCTACTGGAAGAAACTATTGCAACTCAAAATGTGGGTGTAATGGGCTCTTGTCCTAAATACCGTCATCTTTTTTTTGATCTTGACCACACATTGTGGGACTTTGAAGTAAATGCAAAGGAATCACTTGATGAGCTGTATAAATTATTTGAGCTAGATCGTAAGCTTATAATGCAGTTCGAAGAATTCTATGCTACCTATTCGAAGCACAATGCCATTTTGTGGGATCGGTATCAGAAGGGTTATGTGACGAGCGATGATTTAAAATGGAAGCGTATGTGGCGCACCTTGCTCGATTTTAAAATTGCAGATGAAGCGTTGGCAAAAGAAATGAGCGCTCAATTTCTTGAAATTCTCCCAACCAAAAAGAAGGTCTTTGATTACACTTTCGAAATTCTTGAATACTTAACACAAAAAAATTATTCCATTCATATCATCACGAATGGTTTTGAAAAAACACAATGGAGCAAGCTTAACAGTTCAAACCTTTCAAAATACTTCACACATGTAATTACTTCTGAAATTTCCAACTCTGTAAAACCCAAGAAGGAAATTTTTGAATATGCTTTAAATAAAACGAGTGGGATACTTGAAGAATCAATTATGATTGGAGACAATCCCGATGCAGATATTCAAGGCGCCATTAACGCAGGTATGGATACTATTTTTGTAAATCATTTGCGAATTAATAGCCTTATAAAGCCTACTTATACAATACACCATTTAAAGGAATTGGAATCTATTCTTTAGAGATTACAACGCACCTTCCGCAAAAGTATCGCCCTGGTTAAGGTCACCTGTTTCATACCCTTTTTTAAACCAATACATTCTTTGAGCTGATGTTCCATGAGTGAAAGCATCCGGAGTAATTTGGCCTTGCGCTTCCCTCTGAAGACGATCATCTCCAATAGCGTTAGCAGCATTAAGAGCTTCGGAAATATCGTTCGGATTTATAACATTCTTCATCTTTTGGTCGTAGTGAGCCCAAACCCCGGCATAAAAATCAGCCTGGAGTTCAAGTCGAACGGAGTATTTATTATATTCTCCTTCACTTACCTGTTGCCTTATACGATCCATTTTTTGGGTAATGCCTAAAAGATACTGAACGTGATGTCCCACTTCATGCGCTACCACATAGGCCATAGCAAACTCTCCGGAGGCATTAAATCTTTCTGTCAGCTCCCGGGCAAATGAAAGGTCAATATATACGTCATGATCAACCGGGCAATAAAACGGTCCCGACGCGGAACTTGCATTCCCGCACCCTGATGTAGTTCCGTCATTAAATAGTACAAGGGTCGGGACGCTATAGTTTCTTCCCATGTCTCCAAAAATTTTCGACCAAACATCTTCAGTATCTTGTAATACTACTTTTACAAAAGACGCTTCCTTGTCGTCTGCGGCTTTTTCTTCAACTGTCATTTCCTGTTGCTGACCCTGGGGTAACGCCTGTTGCAAATCGTTTACATCACCACCACCTAAAAGGAATTTTGCCAGTAAAAAAATAACACCAATCAGGCCGCCGCCGACTGCTACGTGGCCTCCTGTGATGCCTCTGCGATCATCAACATTCGAGCTTTCTTTTCTACCTAACCATTGCATATCGTAAGAGTTTTAAAAATGAAAGATTACAATAAGTATAAGCAATGAAAATTTGGTGCCACTATTTTTAAAGCCATTATAATATATAACGACTTAAAGCCAGATCTTATAACACAAGCACACCGGAAGCAGTAAAAGTTATCTCTTTTTTTGGCTCAGCTATTTTTGCAATTTCTTCATCAGGCTTTCCTGCATCTTTTGCATAATGTTTAAGCATTTCAACAGAGGTGACTGATGTTTTAGCAACTCCATCTAATATTACTTCCTTCCCGTTGATATCTTTAGGAACAAAAAATTTATGGTCTTTAAAACGAATCATAATATTTTCTCCATCGTCTTTTGCAAGTTTCATCCAGCAACCTTCGGCCTGGCATACGCTTACTACTTTGCCCTTCACTTGTCCTGAAAATTGTTTTTCGGATTCGAGTTTCTTTGAAAGCTCAGCTACGCTTATTGCATTCTTCTCAGTTACTTCACTCCCATATAGAGCTCCTTTTTCAGCAGGCTTTTCCTGGGCATAGGTAGCTACTGAAAGGAACATAAAGGCAAACAGGAACATTTTTTTCATGAATAAATATTTAAGATAAACTTGATAAAAGAACTTTCAAAACAATGACCTGGTTATCACAGTAATCAGTCTCCCATAATCAACTTAAAGTTGCTTCCATGGAAATATCGGCGTTTAATAGTTTGGAGACGGGACAATTTTCTTTGGCATTTTTGGCGCTTTCGTCAAACTTCTCTTTACTAATATTTGGTATTGTAGCTTTTACAGTAAGATGTGATTTTGTAATGACGCCATCGGCTAAAGTAATATCACACTTGGTTTCAATTTCATCTGCAGTAAATCCGCCTTCCTGCAGCACGAAGCTAAGCTTCATAGTAAAACAACCGGCATGCGCCGCTGCAATCAGTTCTTCGGGGTTGGTTCCCACTCCATCTTCAAATCTTGATTTATAAGAATATTGTGTTTTATCCAGCACAGTACTTTGAGTGCTTAAAGTACCCTTTCCCTCTTTACCAGATCCTTGCCATACGGCTGTTGCATTTCTTGTCATGATTTTTTAATGTTTATTGGTTAAATAATTTAAAAACTGTCTGCAATATGTGTAAACAATTTCGTTAACCTGTCTTTCTACCCGCCGCAGCGGGGATACGGGTTATTCCGGAAATTCCGACGAAGGTACTCTAACAATTCCTCTGCCATTTATTAAATGCCACGTTTTAAAATCCTGGGGTGCATCGAGGCCATCGCCGTCAAGAATATGCGTCTTCGTTCTTATTCTCACAGGCTTATCTGTATAAAATTCCTGCCCGGTTCTTGACCTGTCCCAATATAATTCATCACAATAAAGGGTATCTCCTTTTGTATTAAACACAATAACACTGTCTCTCAAAAACACTTTGCTCTGTGTTTCTATATATTTCCCATAATGGGCATCCAATTTACTTTCAATAAGCAAAGAATCATCATAGAAATCGGTATGCACCGTTTTTGTAAATTCGATATACGGAATTGTATCCTGGTGACGAAGCATCAACGGCGCACTAAGTCTTGCCTTCGTTTTTGCGCCAATGGTATAAACTACATCTACTCCCTTCGCTTCTTCCACACCTATTCTTTTGGAAGTGACTTCCTTGATATCCTCTAATGAATTTTCACAGCCGAAAACAAAAAAGCAGCTTATAATAAAAGCTGCTTTAATAAAATATCTATGAGAATTATTATGAATCATTCTTCATTTTGAAACTAAAATTAATTGAATTTGCGCCGCTGGAACCAGTTCCTGTCACTCAAAGTAAAACCGACACCCACCCTAAATGTATTCTCTTTAATGTTGTTACTGTTATTGCCGCGATTACCATACTCCAGCGAAATGTTCATGAAGCTATACTGGTAGTCATAAAAATTGTGTCTTACTTTCAAAGGAAATGTTCCACCAAGGCTTACTGTATATATTGGCAAATCATTATCAGCAGCTATATAATCCTTTCCAAAAGAAAACCCTGCCCTGTACCGGACATTATTAAAATATTTTGAAGAGCCGTTTGGATTGGGGAAATATTGAATACCGAGTTTTCCGATCCAGCTATTTTGTACAAAATCTTTCTGTCCAAGAAACCGGTAGTTATCCCAGTTGGTAGTCTCATAATCGAGGCCCAATAATACATGTTCTTTCTCAATAGTAAAGCCAGCCCCTATTGTGGCGGGTAATTGTATTTTTCCTTTTTGGCCGATGCTTTCATAAACACTGTCAATTTTATCTACGCTACCCGAGGTCGCATTATAGTTGAACGTTTGCACGGTGTAATCCTTCGACACGGTATATTGTTGCTGCAAGTTACCATAAGCGCCAAATCTTAAAATGCCTCCTTTAATTTTTAAACCATATTGAAAACCCGCATTTAGAAATAAACCGCCAAACCTTGTTTTAGTATCATAATCAGCTTTATAAAAAGCCACTGAATCAATAAAAATTAATTTGGTGTCATAATCTTTTTCACCAAATAAATACCCTGTATTGAAGCCGATACTAAAGTTCTTTACCCGCAGGGCTGTGCCTATAAAAGCTTCGTTGACACCTCCGCTGCCTTCATATATACTTGCTACACTATCGATGGAAGTACGCGTAAACGCATTTATTTTATAATTAATTTTACTTATTGGTTTTAATCCAAATGCGAATCCCCATGAGGTTTTATTCTTTTGAGCTTTTTTGTTATCGCCAAGCAAAGGAAAAGCCAATTGCAGGTAGGAGATAATTCCATTATTTGACTTATAGCTTCCCAATGGATTCTGGCTTTTTATAACTCTTCCATCGTACTCAGCTCCCACATCAAGCGTGGTGTAAACAATACTGCTGTAAGACGCTGGATTAAGATTATTGATAGTAACGGGATCAGCAAAGCCTGCTGAAACGCCCCCCATTCCCCGGTTAAAAATATTTCCCACTGGCACAAGATTTCCAACACCGTAGCGTGAATATGGAGAATTTTCCTGCGCAAAAGAAAACACGGGTAAAGCTGCAAGCAATAAGCAGGTAAGTCTAAATTTTGGTTTCATGATTATGTTCACTAATTGCATACAGCCCTTTAAAGATCAGATCGGGGTCGGCAAATATCTTATTTTTAAGGAGATGGGCAAAATAGAGCGTATCGCCTCCGGTTAAAAGCACGTTAAAGTTGCCGAACTGTTCTTCATATTTATCAATGACGCCATCAATTTCTAAAGCCAATCCCATAAGAACCCCGCTTAAAATATTTGTACGGGTGTCATAACCTATCAATGGAAAATTCCAATCAGCCGTTATCAATGGAAGCTTTGCTGTATAATAATTCAAAGCTTTAAAGCGCATTTCCATACCCGGGGAAATACTGCCGCCAAGGAAGCTATTGTATTTATTTATAAAATTGAAGGTGATGCAGGAGCCCAATCCTATAACGAGATTATTTTTCCCTGGATAGAAATAAGCAGCTGCTGCTGCAAGCGCCAGTCTATCCGCCCCGATAGTTTGCGGCTTTCCGACCGGCGTGGAGAAAGGTAATTTACTGTTGGAGCCTAACTTGTGAAACACAGTTTCTTGTGATAAAACTTTTTCCACAAACGGGTTATGTTCAATAACAGAAGAAAGGATTGTTTTAGCAGG
>JBDUEG010000068.1:0-12736 GCA_040002575.1 Ginsengibacter sp. | reverse complement strand
CGTTTTACTTCCAGGCTGGCTTTTAGTTGCTCCATCAAATCTTTTGTTTTACTATGAACCACTTTCATTTCAGGAACTTTGATTGCTTTACCACTTGCCTTAGCCTTTATCAATTTTAAAAGCTCGCCGTTATATGTGTCCTTATATTTTGAAATGTCAAATTTTGCTGTGAGCTGGTCAATAAGTGTGATGGCCATTTTTAATTCTGCCGGCTTTACATCTGTATTTTTTGGCAATACCAATTCATCAGTATCCCTTATTTCTTCTTCAAATCTTATACGGTTCAAAACAATTACATCCTTATCCGGCCTTAGTATAGCAAGACTTTCTTTACTTCTCATTACAAAGGTGGCAACACCTACCTTCTTAGTTTTTATTAAAGCTTGCCTGATTAGTTCGTACGGACGAGTACCCGATTTATCCGGCTCCAGATAGTAAGGTGTTTCATAATAAAGGCTGCTTATTTCATCCTCCATTACAAAGTCTGATATTTCAATTGTCTTTGTTTTTTTAGCACTGGCTGCTTCAAAATCTTTGTCCTCAAGAACAACGTAATCGCTGCCAAGCTTATAGCCTTTTACTATATTTTCCCAAGCGACTACTTTACCGGTTTTTTCGTTGATGCGCTGAAATTTAATATTAGAATGATCTTTTTTATCGAGCATATCAAGATTGAGATTGCTTGATTGGGTGGCGCTGTACATCTTCACAGGAATATTAACTAATCCAAAGCCAATTGCTCCTGTCCATATGGGTCTCATAAAAAATGTTTTTGATTATAATTAGCTAATGAAAAGTTTATGCCTAATTGCAGATTCAATGTTGGTAGACCTTTCAACCAATTTGACAAGCTATGAAATCAGGCTATGAGGAATATATTCCACAGCCCCTTTCGCCTGCTTTAATGTCTATTCGGGCGCCATGGAGGTATCAATCTCTAAATAGAAGATGTTCTTCTTGCTGTAGTAAGTAAAAGCACAGGAAGTAAAACCAGGTTTGTTAATGTGGCCGTAAGCAATGTTATTGACGTAAGCCAGCCCAGTGATTGCGTACCGCCAAAGCCGCTAAAGCAAAAGATAATAAACCCTGCAATCAACACAAGAGACGTGTACAAAATACTAAGGCCGGTATGTTTTATTGTTTCCGAGACGGTGAGTTTGACATCAAAATTATTAGACGGCAGTTCTTGCTTGTAATTTACAAGGAACCTTATAGTAACGTCTATCGCTATTCCAAGTGCCACGCTGAAAATAAGAACTGTTGATGGCTTCAACCTTACCCCGCTCCAACCCATAATCCCTGCTGTAACTATCAATGGAATTAAATTCGGAATGAGCGAGCAAATTAAAATTCTAAAAGACCTGAATAAATACAACATACAAAGAGTGATAAACAAAAATGCCCAGAGAATACTTTCCTTAAGGCCATTAATAATAAAAGAACTTCCCTCCAAAAAGGTGATAGTCGCTCCCGTTAGAGTAACCTTATACTTTGCTGTATCAAAAAGCTGTTCAGACCTTTTTTCTATACCTTTCAAAATACCCGGAAGTGCCTTTGTGCCTACATCTGCCATGGTTATGCTCATCCTTGTAGCCTGTCTTGCAGTGTCAATAAAACTTGTAAGGAGTTTAGTAAGGTTATTTGCCTTTCCACTGTCATTGGATGGCTTAAGATATTCTCCAACAAATGCGGCATCAAAAGAATTAGGGAGGGTATAATTTGACGAGTCACCTTCGTAGAAACCTTGTTTTACAAACTTTATACCCTCTGCGATTGAGAGCGGCCTGCTCATTTCCTTTTGTGCAGTTATGTAGGAAGAAAGCGAATCCATTTTCTCAAGGACAGGCAAAATTCTCGAGCCGGCAAGGCCATACCTTTTCTTTGTATCAATAACAATTTCCAAAGGCATAACTCCATTGAAGTTGCTTTCAAAAAATTTTAAATCCGTATATATCTTATCAGTCTTTGGAAGATCATCTACGATGAACCCTTCTGTCTTCAATTTAAAAATTCCCATTACCGAAATAATAACCACTAATAACGTGGTCATGTAAACGATAAGCTTATGATGAAGCACCCATCCTTCAATCTTTAATAATAAGTTGGTAAAAAATTTTACATCAAGATAATTTAGTTGCCGTTTATCCGGCGGCGGCAGGAGGCTTAAGGCAGATGGAAGAAGTATAAATGAGATCACGAAAATTAGCATAATACTTAATCCTGCGACCTGACCGAATTCTTTTAGTATGGCGCTTTTGGTTAATGCAAACACAGCAAACCCAATAGCCGCAGTTAAGTTACAGAAAAGGGTTACTACTCCCATTTTGCTTACCATATCTATCAGCGATTGTTGCTTGTCTCCTGTTTTTTTATAGGTAGAGTGATATTTATTTAAAAAATAAATGCAATTGGGAATACCAATTACTACAACAAGCGGCGGGATTAACGCTGTAAGCAATGTGATTTTGTAACCAAAGAGATCTGTAATGCCAATGCTCCATATTACACCTATAATTACAACAAGTAAAGATAAAATCATTGTACTTACTGAGCGAAACATCATTAGCAAAATCAAAGCCGACAATGCAAGGGAACCAATAACAAACCACTTCATTTCCTTTGCTATTTTATCAGCAATTTGTGTACGTATCAATGGCAAGCCACTTATGTGTGTTGGTATATTCGTTTTAGCCGAGTAAGTAGTTGTTGTTCGTATTATGTCATTAATAACCTTGGTACGACCGGGTGAATTAAGAATGTTTTTGTTAATGCGTACTGCTGATAAATAACTTTTGGTTACGGGATTATAAAGAAGCGTTTTATAAAATGGTAAAGTGTAAAAGAGATCTTTATCACTACTGAGTTTTTCTTGTGAATCAATGTCTGCAGGGAAAACCGGTACGGCATTTAACTTCTGAGATAGTGTATCTTTTAATAGATTAACAGCATTTGATACGCTTAGCACATCCTCGACGTAAGGTATTTTTTTGAGGCTTGTATTCAGTTCCCGGTACGCTGCAAAATTGCGAAGTGAAAAAAAACTATCTGTTTGGATTCCTATCACAAGAAGATTACCGTCATCGCCAAATTTACTTTTGAAGTCGAGGTAGTCTTTATACTTTGGATTGTCAACAGGTATGGCTTTTGAGAACTCATAACTGAGTTTTATTTTACTTGCAAAAAAAGCCATCACAATCGTAACCGCAAGCAATGCAATTAACAAAGAGAATTTGTTGTTAAGAACAAATCTTGCCAGGCGCTTCCACATATACAATAAACTTTGCGCAAAGAAACTAAATTATTAATTGAAGTAACGCCTCTTCGAAGAACCTATGAAATTGGAAACGATTTTCTTTTAACGATTTGAGTAATTCGGCAGGAAAGGGTTAAGGTTGTTCATAGATTTTTTCCATCTCTTCGTTTACAAATTGCATAAGTGCTTTTATATTCTCTGATGAAAAGTCAAAAGTAAGGCCTGCTGCATTGTATAACTCCGGTAATGTTTTTGTACCGCCAAGGCTGAGAGACTTCATATAATTATCCAACGCCTGCTCAGGATTTTTTTTGTATTGCATCCACATGCCTATGGCGCCGAGCTGCGCAATACCATATTCAATGTAATAGAAGGGCACTTCAAATAAATGCAATTGCTTTTGCCATCCATTTTCCCTGTATTTTTCAAGTCCGGTATAATCTATTACCGTATCAGAAAAACGGTTCAATATTGCCATCCATTGTTCTGTTCTTTCTTCCAAAGTATGGGTAGGATTTTCATAAAGCCAGTGCTGAAATTTATCAATAACGGCTATCCAGGGAAATATGGTAATAGTTCTTTCAAGCTGGTGTTCCTTAGCTCTGCGCAGATCATCTTTATTTTCAAAAAAAACATCCCAATGATCCATACTAAAAAGCTCCATTGCCATACTCGCAACCTCAGCAATCTCCATGGGATATTCTTTAAACGCATTCAGGGAAAGCTTGTGCGTAAGAAAAGAATGCACTGCGTGGCCTCCTTCATGAACCATTGTGGTAACATCATTCATTTGGCCGGCAGCATTCATAAAAATAAATGGCGCACCGCTTTCAGCAAGTGGGCAATTATATCCGCCCGGCGCTTTACCCTGCCTGCTTTCAAGATCAAGGTGCTTCATTGCATTCATCTGCTGAAGGCATTCGCCAAAGAAGGGGCGAATCTCTGTAAAACATTCAATCGTTTTTTGAAGCAGTTCACTCCCTGTTTCGAAAGGGGTAAGTGCTTTTGTTCCCTGCGGCTCAGCTTCCACATCCCATGGCCTGAGATCTTCTAAGCCAAGCTTATTTTTTTTATTTACATAAATCTTATTCACTAACGGTAACACATGCTCTAATACAGAATCATGAAAACGAAAGCAATCTTCTTTTGTATAATCAAACCTTCCGAGCTCTTTAAATTTATATTCCCTGTAGTTTTCAAACCCTGCATTTTCTGCAACTTTCTGGCGTTTCTCTATCAACGTTGAGAACAAATCATTCAATTCACTTTTGTCCAGCAATCTTCTTTCGTTTATTTTTTTGTAAACGTCTTCCCGTAACTCCCTGTCGTGGCTTTCCAAAAATTTAGCGGCCTGTTGTAATGTATATTCTTTGCCATTAACTTCAACAGCCATTTTACCTGTTATAACTCCATACTTTTGTTGTAACACCGCAAGCTCGGCCTGCAATTGTATATTCTCTTCCCTGAAAAGATCTATGTTCTTTTTTACAGTACGCAGGTAAGTAAAGTATTTATCTGCATCAAGTTCTTTAATGAAAGAAGAATTTACCAGCTTTTTATTAAGAGCATCGGCATAGGGCTGAATTCTTGGATGAATCTCCATGCAAAAAAAGTTAAAGGATTCTTCGAGTCTTTTGTCAGTGGTATCGCATGTCATCCTGATCTGGCGCCAGCTGAAATCTTCATTGATAATAGCATCAAGCTCGTTCATATCTGCAAGCCATTTTTCAAGATCATCTTTCGAGTTCGTCTCTCTTGTTAGAAGCTCTTTAAAATAAGGCTCGAGCACTTCCCAGTTCTCAACCTTTAGGTTTTCGGGAATATATTTTCTCTCTATTTTTTTTATATCAGCAGATGCTTCAATCATTGTGTTGATGTTAATGTATAAGTACCCGGTTAGATATTATTCGTAATTGTCAACTTTCGATTGTCAATTATTTCACTCCCCTGCTTTCTATTTTTCTCGTAGCACTTTTTTGGGGCTTCATGTCTTTTACATGAGCAGTTTGTACAGGCTTATGCGTTTTATTGTTTTCAGCAGCATCGTCTATTTCTTCGGGGGATTTTAATTTAACGTCAACAGCATTATCCTGCAAAATCTGGAACCACTTTACCATCTTTTTCATATCGCTTGCATATACTCTGTCTAAATCCAGGTCAGGATATACTTTTTCGAAATAAGCCTTAAGTGCTTTGTTATCAGCCTTTGCATCAGGAAGTTTTTCAGAACTGCTTTTCATGGCATTAAAAAGTTCTGCAAGATTGGTATTGTCTTTAACGGTAAAAACTTCAATGCTTTCAAGGTGGGAGAAATTATGTTGCCGGCTACTTACAAATTTTGTGGCTTTGTCTTCTAAAGAACGAACAACCGCACCATCCGACTTAGAAGAAAGAAGCTCAAACAGACCGGAAAGACCGGTAACGGAAACAATTTTATTATAGTCCATAGTAGATTTTGCTTTTGGAAGTGCAAGATAATAGAAATGCTTTTTAGTAATGTTAATGAAATAAAAAGAAACAAAATTGGCGATCGCTTACTGCAACAAAGGTTTTACCAGGCAATGTCGTCAAATGGTCTATTAAATAATGATTATGCGCAGATTTTTATTGAGCTTCCTTCTTATTTCATTCTTTTTCTCATGTGCCAATGCGCAATCGGTAACGGGCACACTGCGTGATGCTTCTGAGAAAACATCTCTTTCAAATGCTACCATAAAGCTATCACCCGTCGATTCTGCTTCAGCAAACTTTACATCAGTTAGCGATGCAAACGGAACTTTTGCATTTGCCCAGGTGCCAGTAGGAAATTACACGCTAACAGCCAGCTCGGTAGGCTATGAGACTTATGTGAAAGTTATTTCAGTTGCAGAAGGGAACAATGATCTTGGTATGATAGATGTCTCAAAAAACGCTAAAACATTAGCAACGGTTGTTATAAGTGGCGAGGCTCCTCCCGTAAAACAAAAAAATGATACGCTTGAATATTCAGCGAATCAATATAAAGTAAACCCTGATGCGAATGCGGAAGACCTCATTAAAAAAATGCCGGGTGTAACTGTTGATCAAAAAGGAGCTGTTACCGCCCAGGGAGAAAGTGTAAGGAAGGTAACGGTAGATGGCCGTGATTTTTTTGGAGATGATGCAACAGCTACGCTACGGAATCTTCCAAGCGAAGTAATTGATAAAATCCAGGTGTTTGATAAGTTGAGCGACCAGGCACAGCTTACAGGTTTTGATGACGGCAATACGACTAAGTCTATAAATATTGTTACTAAAAAAGATATGCGTAACGGCAATTTTGGGAGAGTCTTTGCAGGCTACGGCACCGATAACAGGTACGCTGCGGGCGGTAATGTTAGTTTCTTTAACAACGCCAGGCGAATTTCGCTTGTTGGCCTTTTCAATAATGTGAATCAACAAAATTTTTCTTCACAGGATCTTCTTGGAGTTACAAGCAGCAATAATCGTGGCGGCGGCGGAAGGAGAGGTGGAAATGGCGGAGGAGGTGGGGGCAATTTCAGAGGCGGTGGAGGTGGTGGAAACAGCGACAATTTCCTGGTAGGTAGTCAAAATGGAATTAGTAAAACAAATGCCTTTGGCATAAACTACAGCGATCAGTGGAGTAAAAAAGTTGACGTGACCGCGAGCTACTTTTTCAACAATAGCAACACAAATAATAATCAAACAATCAACAGGGAAAATTTTATAACGAAAGATTCCAGCCAGTTTTATGATGAGAATACGATTTCCAATACTTCTAATTATAATAACCGGGTAAATTTTAGAATGAATTATAAAATTGATTCTTCTAACTCTTTACTCGTAACATCAAGCCTTAATTTTCAAAATAATAAATCTAACAGTTCAGTTAGCGGTGTACAATCCATAGATCCCCAAAATATATTGAGCCGTACAGAATATGATATTAACAGTAACACCAAAGGATATAATTTGAGTAATGGGATTTTATTCAGGCATGCATTTCCAAAAAAGGGCAGAAGTATTTCCCTTGGCTTCAATACAAATTTCACAGACAGGAACGGACAGAATTATTTATCAGCATATAATACATTTTACAAACAGAGCACTGTTTTACAAGATACCGTTCAGCAGCTCTCTGATCAGCAAACTAATAGTAATAATTATAGTTTTAATCTTGCCTACACAGAACCCGTTGGTAAGAAAGCTATGCTTCAATTCAATTATAATCCTTCGTTTCAAAATAATCATGCAGACCAACAGACTTTAAATTTTGACAATACAAATTCCAAATACTCTATTCTCGACACGAGTCTTAGCAACAAATTTGATAACACTTATAATTCGCAAAATGGTGGAATCACCTATCGCCTCGGTGACCGTGATAATATGATATCTGCAGGTTTATCTTATCAATACAGTGAGCTTAAGAGCGACCAAACTTTTCCGCAGGTTACTCAAATCGACAAGTCATTCAGTAATATATTGGCGAACGCCTTTGCAAGATTGAAACTGTCTGCAAAAAGCAATCTAAGGGTCATATACAGATCTTCAGTAAATCCACCCTCAGTAACCCAGTTACAAAATGTGATTAATAATTCCAACCAGTTTTATTTTACAACGGGCAATCCTGATTTGAAACAGCAGTACACAAATAATCTAATCACCAGATACACTTATACAAATAGCACGAAAGGCCAAAGTTTTTTTGCAAACATATTTTTTCAGACAACTAAAGATTATGTGGCAAACGCAGTGTATACTGCTGCACAGGATTCGATGCTTACCAATACAATAACGCTATATAAAGGATCCCAGATATCGAAGCCTGTGAACCTTGATGGATATTTAAGCGCAAGATCTTTTTTTACATTTGGGCTACCCCTGAAGTTTATAAAATCAAGCTTCAATTTTAATGCAGGCCTGAGCTATTCAAAACTTCCTGGCCTGATCAATAATGTGTCAAATATTTCAAACAATTATAATTACAATCTAGGTGGCGTATTGGCAAGTAATATCAGCGAGTACATAGATTTTACGCTTTCTTATTCAGGCAATATTAATGTTGTAAAGAATACACTACAGCCTGATCTGAACAATAATTATTTTGTTCAGTCAGCAGGTATCACTGCCAACTTTCTCACCAAAAAAGGACAGTTTTTTCAAAACGATCTATCCAATCAATCTTATAAAGGCTTAACAGATGGATTCAATCAAAACTATTGGCTGTGGAATATGGCGATTGGTCAAAAGTTTTTAAAGAACCAGGCAGGTGAATTAAAATTATCAGTTTTTGATCTGTTGAAACAAAATAGAAGCATTACCCGGAACGTGACGGAATCTTATATTGAAGATGTAAAAAACCAGGTGCTTCAACAATATTTTATGCTAACGTTTTCCTACAAATTAAAGAACTTTGGAAGCAGTAAAGCGAGCTCATCGGCGCCCGATCCAATGGGTAGAAGAGGGGATATCAATGGATTTTAATTTGGATAAATGAAAATATTTTGAATGAACAGGAACTGATAGAACTGGTAAAAAAAAAAGATAGGATTGCGTTTAAAACTCTTGTTGAAACCTGGCAGGATATGGTTTACAACACTGCGCTGGGTATTCTTCAAAATACTGAAGATGCAGAAGATGTGTCACAGGAAGTCTTTATCCAAGTATATGAATCAGTTTCTTCTTTTAAGGGTGAATCAAAGTTTTCAACATGGCTATATCGTATCACCGTTACCAAAACAACAGACCATATAAGAAGGAAAAACAGGAAGAAGAGGTTTGCATTTGTTCAAAGTATTTATGGTAAAAATGATGAGCAGGTTATAGAGCCGCCGGACTTTTACCACCCGGGCATTCATCTTGAGAATAAAGAAAACGGTGCAGTTCTTTTTAAAGCTATTGATGAATTGTTACCAAATCAAAAAACTGCATTTGTGCTAAACAAGCTGGAAAATCTAAGCTATAGAGAAATTGGTGAAGTAATGAATCTGAGCGAAGCCGCGGTAGACGCACTATTGCAAAGAGCAAAAGATAAATTAAAAAAAATATTGAAAAATTATTATTCAAAATTTACCTCTTGATAATACAATTAAACAAATGAATCGCTTATAGCTTGCCTTTTGGCTGGCTTACGCAGGTTTCGGTTTTAAAAGACGTCTAAATAAATATGAAAATGGATGAGAATTCTATAAATAAAAAAATCGAAGAAGCTTTCCATAGCCTTGATAATATTTCTAAGGCATCTCCACCTCCTTTTTTCTTTACCAGGCTTGAAGGCAGGATGTTGAATGATAAAAATGTATGGAATAAAGTATCTTCTTTTTTTGCGAGACCCATTATAGCTTTTGCATGCATTTGTTTTATAATAATGATTAACCTGGCTGTGATATTCACTTCCATCAATTCACAACAATCAAATGCAGAACCGGCTAATGAAGTCGCTGCGGTAGACGAGTACAGCCAGGTTGCTACCGGCTTGTATGAACTCGAAAAATAAAAAGTACAATGGATAACATTAAAAAAAATAAATCGCTGATTTCAATTATAGTTTTCCTCCTCATAACAAATCTTGCGATGTTAATTTTTTTCGTATTCGTTAATGGACCTGCCGATAAGAGCTCGCCAGGTGAAAATCAAGGACGTTTCTCCAAGGCATTGCAAAAAGACGTCGGCTTTACAAAGGAACAATTTGACCAATACCAGGCATTACGTAAAACACATTTTGAAAAATTACGCCCGTTATTTAATGAGGTGAGAAATGCAAAATTCGGATTATACGATCTTCTCTATGCGGGTCCTGTTTCAGATTCGATTATTAATAGTAAGGCAGAAATGATTGGTGAGAAGCAGGAATTACTGGATATACAAATGTTCAGGCACTTTGAAAGGTCCCGAAAAATTTGTACGCAGGAACAATTACCAAAATTTGATACGGCGATAAAACAATTAATCATGAGGATGACTGAGCGGCCTGGAAAAAGCTCTCATGAACATCACTAAATTTTTAATAATTCTGCCTTCAATGAGGCGGTATCTTCAAACATAAAAACACCTATACATGAAAACAAAGATTATCATGATTGTTGCTTTTCTTATTGCAACAGCCACTACCACGAATGCACAACAACAAGGATTTCAAAGAAAGACACTTGAAGAACGAGTTCAGTCTGCGATGACAAAAATTTCAGACTCGCTCAATATTGACCAGTCACAAAAAGAAAAGACAAACGCAGTCCTTACTGATTTTTATAAATCACAGGATAAAATGAGAGAAGATGCAAGGGCCAGTGGCAACAGGCCCGATCGCAGTGTGTTTGATAAAATGACGAATGACCGCGATGAAAAACTTAAGCAAATCTTCACAGAAGATCAGTTCAAAAAATTTAAAGCTAGTGTGGAACCGACTTTACGGCCACAAAGAAGAAGCAATGGCCAGGTCGAAGGAAATATTTAAGGATGATGGATTTTAGGTTAAAAAACGGAGGTTTGCCTGTGAGGCAAGCCTCTTTTTTTTATAACGTCCCTTGTACTTCTATAGCCAGATCTTCATTGATTAAATTAAATAAATCAATTCTTAAATCTAGTAAATACAACATAGCTTCCGGAGAAAAACTAAAGCCTTTTGGACGGCCTATACTAAGTCCCTTATCATTTAATATGGCACTTTCTGCCCCATTGAGATCTGAGATTTTTCTCAATAATAATTTAATTCCAGGTTTATCAAAGAATGTTCTCTCAATAATTTCCTCATCTTCCTTTTGAATGAAATATGATTTTTCATTTATCCCAATTAGTTTTCCGAGGTTGCTATTACAACCTAAATACAAATGGAGGTATTCGTAGTTTTTCATGAAATTTAATTATTTGTCTTAATCCGATAAAGATAATCTGCCTGTAGTTCAAATATTTTTATAAGCGGTATAGCACTGCCAGATACTTTTAAGAACTTTAAATTAAAATGGTACGCAAAAAATTTCTTCAACGGGCTATTGTAAGCGCAGGCACTATTCTCACAGTTCCTTCAATATTGCTAGCTGAACCACAGTATAAATTTAAGCATCCATCTACCGATCAGTTGCCTCCTGACAAAGTAAAAGATTTTGTGATTGCAGGACATGGAGACCTTGCTAAAGTGAAAAGCATGTTGCAGGAGCTTCCTACATTGTTATATGCAACGTGGGATTGGGGTGGCGGTGATTTTGAAACAGCATTGGAAGGCGCTGGTCATGTAGGCAATAAAGAAATTGCAACCTACCTGATTGCTGCAGGAGCACGAACCAACTTATTTGTATTAACGATGTTAGGGAAAACAGAAATCGTGACATCTTACATTAATGCTTTTCCGCAATATATAAATGCCAGGGGACCGCACGGATTTACATTTCTTCATCATGCACAAAAGGGCGGAGATGATTCGAAGGTTCTTCTTGATTATTTTCAAAATAAAGGGTTGAAAGGAACCAAATCGCCACTATAATATTTACAGTGCCTAAAACCGAAATCTATCCTGAATATGGCTCATGGGAGTCTTTACAGACACAGAAGGAAACCGGATTGCACTTCATTCAGTTCCTGCAAAATATTTATAAATGAAACTTGTATTTATTTTCACGTTAATTTTTTTAATAAAAATACCAGTTAGCTTTTCTCAAAAACAATCTTCAAACCTATCAGATTTAGCATGGCTGCTTGGCGACTGGCAGATGAATAAAAAGAATGGATTGCTCTCTGAGAGCTGGCAGCAAATTGATGACAGTACTTTCCAGGAAAGTAGTTACATGCAAAAGAACTCCGGTGAAAAAATTTTGCTTGAAAAAGTTCAGATAGTAGCTCGTAGAAATGAACTCTATTATATACCCACCGTTGCAGATCAAAATAACCAACAACCTGTGAAATTCAGGATAACCACTATTTCAAAAGAAGCATTCACTGCAGAAAATGCAGAACACGATTTTCCAAAAAGAATCTTCTACAAAATAATTAGCCACGATTCGTTATATGCAAGGATTGATGGCGGCACATCAATGCCGGAAAAGAAATCTGACTTTTACTATTCAAGACAAAAGAAATAGTTTCTGTTTTTACAATTATCTATTAGCCCTTTAATAGTTTTGAGTTTAAATAAACTTTATGGCATATAACGAAAAACTTGCCCATCGCGTAAGAGAAATAATCGCTGCCGTTGAAATTAATATAGAAGAAAATAAGATGTTTGGTGGCTTATGTTTTATGGTAAATGGCAAAATGTGCGTAGGCATAAAGGAGAAAAGTATAATGGTACGCATTAACCCGGATAAATTTGATGATGCATTAGAGATGGAGGGGTGTAAACCTATGATTCATGGAGGCAAAACCATGAAAGGTTTTTTATTTGTAGATGAAATGGTCTTGAATACAAAAAAGAAATTGGAATACTGGATAAGGCTTACTTTGGATTTTAATAAAATTGTAAAAGTTGGGAAAAAGAAAAAGATAAGAGTAAAGTAAAATTGTTACAAAACC
>JBDUEG010000067.1:0-12955 GCA_040002575.1 Ginsengibacter sp. | reverse complement strand
AAGTTTTTAAAAATCTTTTGCATGAATTACATTTTTAAGTAAATAAAATTTGCCTGCCTCATAAGGAAAAGGCAGTCAATAACTAAAAATAAAACTAGCAAAAGGAGTCTGGCGGAGGAGATTGCACGTCGCTTGACAAGTCGAAAGGCAACGTCTCTGAGAAATGAATGTATTGAAAAAGGGCTGTATTATAGAGAGATTGATTATGCAGATGAGTGCTGATAACAATGAACCATTTTCCATCTAAAAAGCTTGTATTGCTTTTAGAAGATCCTGTTTCAGGGAGTTCTTCTGTCATTGTAGCACCTGCAAGTAATTGCCCTAATTGCTTTACCGGTATAACCTGGGTTAAGAACACTGCGAGAAAAAATATGGTAATTAATTTCCTGATCATCTGAGGGCGCAAAAATAAAGCTCAGCGCCCGAAAAAAAAATCTGATACTGTTAATAAACTCTTATGAGAAGATAGCCGGATTACTATTACATATTTAAACCGCCACAGGTACTAATCACCTGGCCGGTAATGTAAGAACTCATATCACTTGCTAAGAACAAGGCGACATCGGCAATTTCAGCAGCCTGGCCAAACCTGCCCAGTGGTATTTTGTCAAGGAATGATTTGGCAGCTTCGCCTTCTTTTAAATAATGCGTCATATCTGTTTCAACAAAGCCAGGGGCAATAGCATTGCATCTTACATTACGGCTACCTAATTCTGCCGCGATTGATTTTGTGAATCCTATTATTCCCGCTTTGCTTGCAGCATAACTGCTTTGGCCTGCATTACCACGCATCCCTATTATTGATGTCATATTTATTATGCTTCCTTTCTTTGCCTTCATCATTGGGCGAATAACCTGCTTGGTAATATTGAAAACACTTTTGAGATTTGTAGTCATCACTTCATCCCACTGTGCTTGTGTCATTCGTAATAATAAATTGTCTCTCGAAATTCCCGCATTGTTTACGCAGATATCCACGGTTCCAAATTCTTTCACTATTTCATTTACCATTATCTCGCTCTCTTCATATACCCCTGCATTACTTTTATAAGCTTTTGCATTGACGCCAAAACCTTTTAATTTCTCTTCCAATGCTTTAGCTTTATCGTCACTACTTACATATGTAAAAGCAATGTGCGAACCGTTTTCGGCAAACTTTAAAGCTATTGCTTCTCCAATACCCCGGCTGCCGCCTGTAATGATTGAAACTTTATTTTCTAATAATGCCATAGTCAAATAAGTTATCTGTTTATAATTTTTTATGAAGCTAACATCGATTAGGAATGTATCATGCTAAGAATTTCCTCGATTAAATTTCTGTCATTGCTTAACCTCGGTATCTTATGCTGGCCCCCAAGCTTATTTTTTCTTTTAAGCCATTTTCTGAAGGTTCCCGTTTTTAAAATATGAACAACAGGGCTACGGAGAGCGATATCCCTGTGGCGCTTTGCCTCATAGTCACTGTTAACTGATTTTAAAGCGACATCAAGAGCAATGACAAAATCATCAGTATCATGCGGTGCTTTTTCAAATTCTATGAGCCACTCGTGAGCACCATTTTCATTTTCACTGAAGAATACCGGGGCTGCTGTGTAGTCACTTACGATGGCATCTGTCTTTGATGATGCGATCGCAATTGCCTTATCTGAATTTTCAACAATCACCTCTTCACCAAATGCATTCATGTAATGTTTTAGTCTGCCTGTAACCTTTATTTTAAAGGGACGAAGCGAAGTAAATTGAACAGTATCTCCAACAAGATAACGCCATAAGCCACCATTGGTGCTTATTATTAATGCATAATTTTTGTCAAGTTCTACATGTTTGAGACCAACGGTTTTTGCACCTTTCTTTCCATATTCTTCTACAGGCATAAATTCATAGAATATACCATGATCAGTAAAGAGAAGCATGCCATCATCATCAGGCATATTTTGTGCAGCAAAAAATCCTTCGCTGGCATTGTAAATTTCAAGATAATTTATAGGAGCGCCGATCAGGTTGTGAAGCTGCTCACGGTAAGGGGTAAATGAAACGCCACCATGAATATATAATTCAAGGTTAGGCCATACTTCTTTCAATGTTTTCTTTTCTGAAATTTCAAGGATTTTCTTTATTAATACAATCGTCCATGTTGGAACTCCTGCCATAGATGTCACATTCTCATTAATAGTGCTAAGAGCAAGCTGTTCAATTTTGCTTTCCCATTCATCAAGCAAAGCAATCTTGAGTTCAGGTGTTCTTATCCAGTGTCCCCAAAAAGGTGTGTTTTGCATTAGCACTGCACTTAGGTCACCATATTGTATTTCTTCGCTGATGCTATTTACCTGGTGGCTGCCGCCTACCACTAGACTTTTGCCCGTGAGTAAATCGCTGTCGGGAAAATTATTGTAATAATTCGTAAGTACATCCTTCGATCCCTTAAAGTGAGTATCCTTAAGGCTTTCTTCGCTTATAGGAATGAACTTACTTTTTTCAGATGTAGTTCCGCTGCTTTTAGCAAACCAATTAATGGGCGTATTCCATAAAATATTTTCGGCTCCGTTCATCATCTGCAGGATGTACGGCTTTATGTCATCGTATTCATGAATTGGTACATTTTTTTTAAAATCTTTGATGGTAAAAAGCTTAGAAAATGAATACCGCCTGCCAAACTCAGTGTATTGCGCCTGGGTTACGAGATGTTGCAGCACATCTCTTTGGGCTGCCACGGGATTATCAATCCAGTTTTGTACACCCCAGAAGCGTAACCTTGCTAAACGTGATATGGCTGGGCTTAATAATTTCATTGTGAGGCAAGATAATACATCGCTCTATTGTTTAATTTTTTAATGTTGTTCAGGGGTTGGAATTGAGAGCCAATAAATCAGAAGCAAGCCTTAGGGTAAGTACCGGCTAATATTAATAGATGAAAAATACAAGGTAAAGAACGCACAGCAATCAAAAAGGTAAGTGGATTGTTATTTCAAGGCATCAGTATGCAAATAATCTTTTCGCTTTAGTTCAAAGTTACGGCCCAAATATAACCTTCTTACCTGTTCATCTTTTGCCAACTGTTCGGCTGTGCCTTCTATAAAAATTTTCCCCTCAATCAGCAGGTAAGCACGGTCACAAATCGATAAGGTTTCATTTACATTATGATCAGTAATAAGTATGCCGATATTTTTATATTTCAACCTTGTAACAATGCTCTGAATGTCTTCGACGGCAATAGGGTCTATTCCTGCAAACGGCTCATCGAGTAAAATAAATTTTGGATCCACTGCGAGGGCTCTTGCAATTTCCGTGCGGCGCCTTTCTCCTCCGCTTAATACATCGCCATTGCTTTTGCGTACGTGACCAAGATTAAATTCGGATATTAAAGATTCAAGTTTTTCTTTTTGATCTCTTTTTGAAAGCTTTGTCATTTCAAGAACGGCAGAAATATTGTCCTCAACCGTTATCTTTCTGAAGATGCTTGCTTCCTGCGGCAAATAACCAAGGCCCATCTTTGCCCTTTTATACATTGGCAGCTTTGTGATATCAACATCGTTTAGAAAGATTTTGCCTTCATCAGGTTTTACAAGGCCAACTACCTGGTAAAATGAAGTGGTTTTTCCTGCACCATTAGGGCCAAGCAACCCCACAATTTCACCTTGCCCTACCTGGAAAGAAACATTGTTGGTAACAGCCCTCTTCCCATAATATTTTACAAGATCTTTAGCGAATATCGTTTGATTCAAAGCAAGCTATTTAAACAAAAGTAAGTGAATGAATGTTAAATAATTTGCTAACATCGATTTGAAAGTCATTCCGTTTCGGCCACTGGTTATTATTCATTATTGACTTTTTGCCTATTGGCTTTTTGAAGTTATGTTTGCATCTATTTTTTAAAAATGAAAGTTACTGACCATATTAAAGAGGCAAAGGATACCACAATTTCATTTGAAATTCTCCCGCCCTTAAAAGGCAAAACCATTGAGTCAATTTACGGCCATCTTGATCCTCTAATGGAGTTTAAACCTGCATTTATTAATGTAACTTATCATCGTAGCGAGCAGGTTTTTAAAAAGAAAGCAGACGGCACTTTTGATAAGATCGAAGTGCGTAAAAGGCCTGGCACTGTAGGTATTTGTGCCGCCATTATGAACCACTATAAAATTGATGCAGTTCCTCATCTAATCTGCGGTGGATTTAATATCCAGGAAACTGAAAATGCTCTTATCGATCTTGCCTTTCTTGGTATAGACAATGTGCTTTTGCTTCGGGGAGATGCCGCCAAAAATGAAACACTTTTTGAGCCTGAAAAAAACGGTCATTCTTACGCAATTGATCTCCTTAAGCAAACAGTAAATCTTAACAATGGAATTTATCTTGAAGAAGATATTCGGGATGGCTATAAGACAAAATTTTGCATCGGCGTAGCCGGCTATCCTGAAAAGCATTTTGAAGCGCCTAATATGGAAAGCGATATTCGTTATCTTAAGATGAAAGTGGATGCAGGCTCGGACTATATAACGACACAAATGTTTTTTGATAATAAAAAGTATTTTGACTTTGTAAAAAAATGCAGAGCTGCAGGCATACAGGTGCCAATAATCCCTGGCCTCAAACCCATTACTTCAAAAAAACAATTATCTGTTTTACCGCGAACATTCAATGTGGAAATTCCTACAGAACTGAGTAATGAAATCCTTAAATGCAGGGCCGATGCTGATGTTGAAATCGTGGGCACTGAATGGTTATTGTCTCAATCCAGGGAACTTAAAAAAGAGGGAGTTCCGGTATTGCATTATTATACATTAGGTAAACCGCATGTGGTAGCCAACGTTGTAAAGGAATTGGTATAATAAAAACTAATTCATTATTGTCAAAGTAATGAATGAAAGACTTTGTCATTCACTTTTACCGGATATTTCTTCTTGAGTGAATCGATCCATTTTTGTTCCAGAAAAGTTTGGTAATCATTAATTACCAGTCCTCTTGCGTCCTCGAAATTTCTTTGTTGATCAGCAGGATATAATTTGATAACCTGTGCAAAAACGGTCGTACCATCAGAACTATTGGTAACAGGGGCAGTCACAAGCCCGGCTGTAAAATTAGTCCTCTCAACCACCGGTATCTGGCCTAATTCATAGCGACCTGAGTCAGACTGAATTTGTGTTGGGTTCTCACTCATTACATCTTTCCAGGAGCGTCCTTTTTCAATTTGTTCAATTGCGTTTTTTGCAATTGTTGCGTTCGCACAGGAATATAAAACGGCGTCTGCACTTACACCCCACACGTAATTAACTTTATGCTGATCATAATATTTAAGAAGCCCGGCGCTGTCTGCTGAAGCTTTTGACCATACATTTCTTTCCATTATCTCAAATAGCATGTTTCCTTCTTTAAATTCCTTTAGCTGGTATCTAAAGTCTTCACTAAAATTTTCAAGCCTGTTTCGATAATTTTCTGATGCGGAAATTGATACATAATTTTTAAGAAGATCAGAATAAGAGGAAGTGTTCGATGCCTGCGTATTGTCTTTCATCCTTTTAGCATACTGCAGCCAGTCGCCAACAGTTACCTTCTTATTATTAAAAGAAAATAAAACAGCTTTGTCATTTACATTTCCTGAAGCAATTTTTTTATTTGCCAAAGTAAAGCTGTCGGTTACCTTCCACAAGGCATCCTCGCTAATGTTGTTATTCTTTTTGAATCCTGTTTTGCGGAGAATTTCTTTTAAAAACTTTTCTTTTGCAGTTTCAATCCTGTTATCATTTAATACTTCCTGCTTTAGGTTGTACATGAATGTTTCATCATTCTTATCCGCAGGTATCGGTGACAGTGAGAGACGCTTCAAAATATGGTAACCATATTCTGTTTGAAATGGCTCTGAAATATCCCCGTCTTTTTTTAATGAGAAGGCAATGTTTTCAAAACCTCCATCATATTTCGCAACCCCAAATTCCGGCATAACTCCTCCATTCATATAGGTCATTTTATCATCGCTATACTTTGTAGCCAGCTTGCTAAAATCTTCACCGGACTTTAGCGCTCTATAAACTGAGTCTGATACTTGTTTCGCATGGTCTCTCAAAACATTATTTCCTGCAGGCACGGCGAATAGAATTTGCGCAACTTTTATTTTGCCTACCGCAGGTCTTTGCTCTTCATTTTTAAAAATGTGCCATCCCTTTTTGGAACGATAAGGTTTACTTATTTCTCCAGGCTTCAAATTGTATACAATGCTTTCAAACTCATAAGGAAGTGTAAAAACTGTTATAAATCCAAGATCATTACCCTGTACGGGAGCTATCTCTTCTTTTATTTCCGCAAGAATATCTTCATAATTTGCTTTCCCTTTTTTTAATTCATCATAGGTTTCGTTAATTGCCTTATACGCCTTCAGTGTATCCGCAGGTTGCATCTTGGTATCTATGGCTACATAAAAATGCGATGTATGAATATCTTTTTTACTTCGGTTGTATGCTTCATCTGTTAGTATATCTACCTCACTGTTATCTTTTAAATAGCCATCCTCAATCTGGGAGCGAAAGTTTTGGAGGTCGGCCTCAAGAGAAGGAAGTGTGTCAAGCTTTAATTCTTTAGCGGCCTGCACTTTTAATTTAAACTTAATATACAGGTCAAGGTAATCCCGGAGAGCCTCCTCCTTACTGGCGGTGACCGCCTTATTTTTATTATAGGCTTTTAGAAATTCGTCTTTTGTTACAGCATTGCTGCCGTATGTAAATAATGCCTGCGACCAGGAAAAAAAAGAAATTGAAAAAAAAGCAAATAACAAGAACAGTTGTTTCATTAATATTTTATTTATGAAGTGAATGGCCGGGTAAGTTATACAGAACTATCAATTTGAGATTATTTATTACTACACTCATTCCTATACCGGGAGGCTGGAAAGGTTAATTTGAAATAAACGATTATTGAGTCGGTTTTTCATTTGTCATTTTGTTATTCACCTTCATCTGCAGCACATCATCCATTTGATCGATAGTTAGTTTTTTTGCTACAATCCGTTTGTCTTTATCAAGTAAATATAATGTCGGGGTCTGAGTTACATCATACAATTGTTTATACGAGGGCTTCTGAGCTTCATCATTTTCTTTCTTTTGTTCACCCGTTTCGTAAACGTTTACCCAACTTTGCAAATTGTTCTTATTGATGAACTCCTTCCACTTATCCTGCTCTTTTGTTTCCGTAAGCACTGCATACATTTTTACACCTGCATCTTTCCATTTGGCCCTGTAAAACGAATCAAGCCTGGGTACGTCATGCTGGCAATGGCTACAAGTAGGATCCCAGAAAACAACGATGGTATAAGCAGATTGCAGATCGTATAAAGAACTTGTGATACCTGCTGTATCAGCCATCACAAGATTGGCAGCCTGCTCCCCAATCAGGTTGGACATAAGCATATAAGCCCTGTTAGAAATCGCTGTCATTTGCTTTTCATTGAGCCATGATGAAACGCCTTTGGAATGGTATTTTTCAAACAGATGTACAAACACTGCATCCTGCCCCATATATTTAGGATTGATATACTCATCAGTCAGCCAGTTCAATAAAAACTTATACATGTCTGGTGAGGTCCTTGCCCTTAGCAGCAGGTAATCTGACTCCCTGATAACTGAATCCGGTGCGGGAGTTATTACTTCCCTAAAAAATCTCTCGAGCTTTGGCAGAAAGAAAGGGGTCCGTATCATCCGGTTGTCAGTGAAATCAATTCCATCCCAGTAATGCTTTTTGTAGTGCTGATAATTATTAAGAGAATCTTCCTTCGTGACAGGCTTTGCTATAGCCATTTGCGGATCCTTCATGCTTTTAAATAATGCTGCAAGCATGGATTCAGGATTTTCGCTGATTATCTTTTCCCTGTAATCAACCAATTCTTTATTGAGAGCATTATAATTCTTTTCATGTAAAGAACTATCCGCTCTCGTTTTTGAACTCTTGAAGGCTTCCATTTCCTGTTGCAATCCCGCTCCCTTTGATGCAATAAATTTTTGATATTGCTGGAAAAGCTTGTTTTCAGCAGAACCAGTCACAGTGGTTTTATTTTGAAGATCGGTCGTATCTGACGTTATGTTGATCACCTGTTCTTTGCCTACGAGAAAATCGAACAATTTATTCTTTCCCGGAAAAACAATAGAGTAAACGCCCGGCAATAGCATTTCTTTTTTTTGAAATAAGGCATCACCTTTATTACTTATTGCAGCAGAATCCTCAATATTTATACTCTTTCCATAATAATAAGTGAGATAAGCAATGCCATCTCTATAATTGGGTGTATGCAACATTACTTTGTAACCCTGGGAAAAGGAAACTGTAAATGCCAATAATAAAACTGAATTAATTATAAATATTTTCATTGAATAAAATGGTGACAAAAATATTCAAATTGAGCACAAAAATTTTAAACGTTAAAATACTTAACACTTTTATTCAAAAATGAATTTAAGTTCCATGAATTATTTTTATGTTTTACATATTTATAGGGGGCGCAACTAAAAACCAATGAAAAGAAAAAAAAAATTTGTACTGGAAAATTTGTCCGTTACCAATTATGCGGCAGAGGGTAAATCATTGGGCCGTGTAGAAGGTAAAGTAATCTTTGTGGAAGGTGCAGTGCCTGGTGATATCGTTGATGTCTTAATCAATAAAAATAAAAAAGACTGGGCTGAAGGGAAAGCAATAAAAATAAAAGAGTTGAGTACAGAAAGAGTTGACCCTTTCTGCATTCACTTTGGGGTATGTGGCGGCTGCAAATGGCAAATGCTTCCTTACCATAAGCAGCTTGAATATAAACAACAAGAGGCTGTGGATGCATTCAAAAGAATTGGCAGGCTTACAGATGTACCTATATTCCCAATCATTGGTTCAGAAAAAACTATTTACTACCGTAACAAGCTCGAATTCACTTTTAGCAATAAAAAGTTTTTAACTCACGAGCAGTTTGAAGAACTTAAAGATGAAGCATGGCCGGGCGGAGCTTTAGGCTATCATGTTCCCCGGCTGTATGATAAAATTATTGACATCTATGAATGTTGGCTGATGGATGATGTAAACAATAACATAAGAAATGTAATTCGTGATTTTGCGCTTGAAAATAAATACACCTTTTATGATATCAAAGAACACAAAGGCTGGCTGAGAAATATCATCATCCGTAATTGCGAAACAGGAGAGCTTATGGTGAACATGGTATTTGGTCACGAGGAGGAAAAGGAAAGGGAAAAGATCTGTAATTATTTACTTCAAAAGATTCCTTTGATTACAACATTAGTATACACTATAAATAGTAAATGGAACGACAGCCTGTATGAACTTGAACCTAAAACATTTTATGGTAAAGGTTATGTAATGGAAAAGCTGGAAGATTTTAATTTTAAAATTTCTCCTAAGTCTTTTTTTCAAACTAATACCAAACAGGCTGAAAGATTATACAATATTGTAAAAGATTTTGCAGCGCTTAGCGGAAAAGAAATCGTTTATGATCTTTATTGTGGCACGGGAAGTATTGGAATCTTTTTAAGTAAGATTTCTAAAAAAATAATTGGAGTAGATGTTATTGAAGATGCTATACAAGATGCAAAAGAAAATGCCTCTCTCAATAATATTGATCACGCATTCTTTTTTTGTGGTGATGTAATTGAAATATGTAATAATGATTTTTTTGATGTTCATGGCAGGCCGGATGTCTTAATTGTTGACCCACCACGGGCAGGCTTACACGCAAAATTGGTAAATAAAATTTTAGAAATTGCTCCTGAAAAAATTGTATACGTAAGCTGTAACGTGGCCACTCAGGCAAGGGATCTTCAATTGCTCAGTGAAAAATTTTCAGTTCAAAAGTTACAGCCGGTTGATATGTTTCCTCACACGCATCATATTGAATGTGTGGCATTATTAAACTTGATTTCCTAAAAACTCTGGCTTATCCTGATCCCCGGAGTTACGCCTTTAAAAAAATTATTAAAATAAATGGAAGGCTCAATAATAGTTTTTGCTAATTGTATTCGGCCTGCGCCCAATCGAAAAGTATTCTTATCAAAATAGTTTCCGTTTCTATTGATAAGATACCCTAAAGAAAAGACCGCACTATAAGCAAAATCTTTTCTTGGGTCATGGTCTTTGGTACCTCCCTGCGCATAGGTGAGTGTAAGAAAATCATTCCTGTAAGTACGTAATTTGTTCAGGTTGTCTTTAGCAAAGATGTAATGTGGTTCCCATAATAATCCGGGCTCCCATTTATAACTTCTTTCACGATTAGCTAAAGTAAATCTTATACCGAGACTAAAGGAAGGGACGAAATAATTTTTATAATTCTGCACATTTACTGTTATGTATCCGGTAATATAATCACCTGCTCCACCAGAGGTTTCTCCATGGGGCTTATCACCTGTTATCGTTTTATCCTCTTTTAGATAGTGAAAACCGGTCCCTAGTACTGTTGGCCATCTATCCTTAAAATTATTTTGGATAGTGCTAATTTTTTTATTTAAAATTCCATCCATGTAACCAGCTAATTCACCAATATTATTCAGGTAAAACAAAAGATGATAATAACGTGGATTTGTAAGACTGATCTTTTGAGATGGCTTTGGAGGGTTGTTAATAATACCAATAATATTAATGGTATCCTGTGCTGTTTTTAGCGAAGCAAGTTCTCCATTATTCAGCAGGTAACTATTTCCTTTTTGTTGAAATTGTTGCAGCCTTATTTTCTTTTTTCCTTTTGCATCAGTAACATAGTCTATGCGCTTCGATGTAAGCGGATCTGTAAGTGAATCTTTCAATGGAGTGATGTCAGCGATAAATACATTAAGCAATGAATCAATATTTGAAATCGTGCCAAGGTCTGTCATATCTGTAAGTTCAATTTCAAGTTTATTTCCTTTCTCAAGATTTATATAAAACCTCCTGTTAATGGCAATGTTTGATGGAACTTCAAATACCTTATCCGCATCAGATTGAGCACAAAGATTTGAAGTGATGCTCATAAAAAGCATCAATGCAAAAATTATTTTTTTCATTTTAGTTTGGAGAATTTTTTATGGTTAAAATAGTAAACCCTGCACTTCCGGGATTAGCTGAATGACTTTCATAAACTTCCTGGCCGCCAAGTTTTAATTGTAAAGAATGAAACTCTGTTCTGCGTGCCGTTACGGGAGGTTCCTGCGGAGTTTCTCCCAATTCGTTTATATGAACAACCGGTAATTTTTTCTTAACAGGTATAATCGTAACAATACTTATTTGACTATCAACAGGGGCTATGGTATTATTAAGTTTAAGGGCTTCTGTAAATTCTTTTTCATCTTTTTTGATTGCAATATTTTCATGAGTCAATGATCTTTGGTCCGATGAAATGATCATTTTATCATGATTTTTGTAAGGTCTAACGGTAGATATTTTTTCCACTGCTATCGGAGAAATAGCAACCGGTATATCAGCATTATTATTAACAGGCAATGAAAGAATTGATGATTTAGGTTTGGTTTGTATTAAATCATTTTTAACTAAAATATTTTCTTTTCCATTTGATAAAAACAAGGCTGAAAATATTAATGCCAATATGCATGCAGCCGCAGCCCAATACCACCCAACTTTTTTCTCACCTGTTTTTTTGTGTAACCTGCTGTGAAGTTTCTCCCATGATGCTTCCTTATCAAAGGGTTCTGCAGGCAAACTTTTTAATGCATCAAGTTTGCTTTTCCAATGCAAACCATTATTGAGATTTTCGTTTGACATATCCTATATCATTTTGTAATAGTAATTTTTGCAACAACACCTTTGCCTTACTAAACTGTGATTTTGAAGTTCCCTCTGAAATGCTTAGTAATCCGGCAATTTCTTTATGCGTCATCCCTTCAATTACATACAGGTTAAAAACTGTGCGATAACCAATGGGTAACTGAATTATTAAATTAAAAATTTCTTCAGCAGATAAATTGTTAAGTGCTTCTTCCTGGATCGAAGTTTCTTCCGCCGTGGCTTCTGTTACAATACTGAATACATTTTTCTTTCGCAAAAACATCAGGCATTCATTTATCATAATCCTTTTTAGCCATGTGTACAGTGCTGCCTCACCCTGGTAATTAAAAGAAGACAACTTTTTGAAGAACTTATAAAACCCATTCAATAACAACTCTTCAGCGTCCTCTGTATTTTTCACATACCGGCGGCATACCAGTAACATTTTTTCTGCTGACTGATCAAACAGGTACTTCTGCGCAGCAGCACTTCCCTGCCTTGCTTCTTTAATCAGCTCCGAAGTTTCCATGTAAAAATTTGCAAGTTGAATGGTTTACAAAATATAAATGCAGCTAAGGGTTAAATGGTTGCCTGGTTTCTAAAAACAAAATAACATTCGTCAAAATTGAATGTATACAAAATAAAAAAGCCATCCCGAAGAATGGCTTCATATCACTAAGTATTTGATTTAAGCGGCATTCAATTCTGCAATCTTTGTCCTTATCTTTTCTTCAAGTTCTGCAGAAAGCTCTGGATTGTCAACCAATAATTGCTTTACTGCATCACGGCCCTGTCCGAGTTTTGTGGTATCATAGCTAAACCAGCTTCCGCTTTTTTGTATAATTCCCATTTCAACACCCATATCAATGATCTCTCCTGTTTTTGAAATGCCATTTCCGAATATGATATCAAACTCGGCCAGCCGGAAAGGTGGTGCAACCTTGTTTTTTACCACTTTTACTTTTACCCTGTTGCCAATAGCTTCATCCCCATCTTTAATCTGGGCCATGCGGCGAATATCCAACCGTACCGATGCATAAAATTTCAACGCGTTACCACCCGTTGTAGTTTCAGGATTTCCAAACATGACGCCGATCTTTTCTCTCAGCTGGTTAATGAAAATGCAACAGCAATTTGTTTTACTTATAGTGGCTGTTAATTTTCTCAAAGCCTGGCTCATCAATCTTGCCTGCATCCCCATTTTACTATCTCCCATTTCACC
>JBDUEG010000066.1:0-13002 GCA_040002575.1 Ginsengibacter sp. | reverse complement strand
TTTTTATTTGATAACGTATCAGCCGGCAAAAATTTAATAAGATGGAAACTTTTAAAGTACGCCGTAACAGGTGGCGTTACAGGCGCAGCAGCTGGCTACATTATCGGGAAAGATATTGATAAAAGAAAAGACCGTTAGCCTGTAATAACCAGACTTAAAATCTCTGCTAATTTTAAAAAACATAAGGGCAGTATATCTATACTAATTCAATTAATTTTTTACTAAAGACTCCAGCCGCTTTTTTTGTAATTGTATTTAATCCATTATATTTCAGCAATGGATATACGCATTTTTAAGAAATTACTTAGCGGGCATTTTATTAGTGAAGATGAATTTGAAAAAATTAAACTCCAACAACGTGAACCCATATCCGTCTATTGGGATCTAAGGACGTTATTGTACCTGGGGATATCGTTGCTCACCGCAGCATTGGGCTTGTTGGTCTATAAAAATATTGATACAATTGGGCACGACGTAATAATTATTGCAATCGCGATTTTATGCATCTCTTGCTTTTGGTATGGATTTAAAAATTCCTCCGGATATTCCAGTGAAAATGTGGTTTCTCCAAATGCATGGTTTGACTACATCGTCTTGATGGGTTGTCTATTATTTCTAACCTTTATTGGATACTTACAATTTGAATATAACATATTCGGAAGCCGCTGGGGGCTTGCGACTTTTATTCCAATGGTAATCTTATTTCTTTCTGCCTATTATTTTGATCACCTTGGAGTATTAAGTCTTGCGATTGTTAACCTTGCTGCGTGGGTAGGTATCAACGTTACCCCAATGAAAATTCTCACCGAGAATGATTTTGGCAGCGCCCGGCTTATTTATTCGGGAATCATTTTAGGAGCCTTGTTAATCGTCGTTTCTTTTGCTTCATTAAAGAAAAATTTAAAAGCTCATTTTTCTTTTACCTACAAAAATTTTGGCTGGCATATCCTGGAAATATCTTTGCTATCTGCCGTATTTTATTTTGAAGATTACTATCTTCTTTGGTTCCTTATTTTTGCCCTTACTTCCTTTTTATTTTTTAAATGGGCATTAAAGGAAAATTCATTTTACTTTCTTGTCATTACAACTCTTTACGGCTACATAGGATTGAGTTATGTGATTCTAAGCCTTCTTTTTAAAGGGAATAGCGATGCGTCCGTTTACCTTGCCATACTTTATTTCATTTTTTCAGGAATTGCTTTAATATGGCTGTTCATTCACTACAATAAAATTTTTAAAATACATGCCGGCATATAACATAACAGATCTGTATAATCAAATAGTATTGCAGGAAGCTTCGGATGCTTTTCAAACAACTTGCATAAAAGAAGAAAGCTATAAAAAGATTATACAATCTCATACCAGCAAATTATATACACCTAATTATTTTATAAGAATAGCGTTGGGCATAGTTACTATTATTGCTGTGCTCTTTACTTCAATATTACTCGGGCTTTTATTTGCATCTTCAGGCTCTTCACCATTGATGATACTTTGCTTTCTGTTTGCTGTTGCGTGTTATGTAGCACTCGAATTAATCGTGAAAACAAAACATCATTATAATGCCGGGGTCGATAATATCTTAATGACATCGGTAATTGTTTTCTTTACAAGCACATTTTTTATGTACGATTCCACAACTAATTATATACTCATAAGTGGCGTAATGATGGTCTTATCGCTTTATCTCTGTGTAAGATTTACGGATGCTTTTATGGCGACAATTTCTTACATCTGCCTTTTTATTTTTATTTTCCTTTTGTATCTTAAACTGGGAACAATTGCAAAAATCACTGCACCATTTGTGATGATATTTTTGTCTGCATTTGTTTACTTATTAATGAAAAAACTGGAGGTGAAGGAGCATTTACTGATTTACAATTTCTGCATCAGGGCTGTTATGTTTTTTACGCTCCTTACATTTTATGCGTCCTCCAATTACTTTGTAATAAAAGAACTAAGCAATGAGATGTTTGGCCTTAATCTTACGACACATGACGGTATTCCTTTCGGCTGGTTGTTTTGGATGCTAACGATCCTGATTCCACTTTCCTACATTTTCTACGGCGTAAAGAAAAAAGATTTTTTATTTATCAGAACGGGATTAGGACTAATCGCTGCAACTGTTTTTACTATTCGCTACTACGAAAATTTCTTGTCTGCAGAACTGGCTATGCTTAGCGCAGGAGTAATTATGGTTGGCGTAAGCTATGCCCTGATTCAGTATTTGAAAATATCAAGACATGGCTACACCTCCAGGAATTTGCATCCGGCGAATAAAAATCTATTGAATGTAGAGGCATTAATTATTGCACAAACTCTTGGAACAACATCAAAGACAGACAACAATAATCTATTTGGAGGGGGCAGCGGAGGCGGTGGCGGAGCATCAGGAAATTTCTAATGTGGAGGATAATATTATTGGCTCTATGAACGGGCTCTAAAAGTGGTATGATTTTTATGTAGACTATTCAACGTATTTTATTAATGATTATTAAATTGATTATTCATTTGCCTGCCGACTAATAAAGGTTAGTGAGTATCTTAAAACTTAAAATTAAAAATGAACAAACTAGTAAGAGCCTTAATTGCAGGCTGGGGTGCAAAAAAATTAGGAGGTGGATGTTTAGGGACCATCGTGGTTTTCATAATAATTTATTATGCCCTGGGCACATGTAATTCCCATCCTGTACAAACAGTTCCGGCTAACCACTCCAGCATTCAAAAGCCAGCCCCGGTTACTTCACAAGTGTACTTTCCAAAAACGTTTGTGTATTCAAAGACTATGTAAGTTCAAGCATATCATATATCAACAGCAACAAGAAAAGCCAGAATTAAACCTGGCTTTTTGCATGTCTTTAAAAATATTTTCACTCGTCAATAGCTTATAAACTCATCCCCCCGGATGCCTCGATTCTTTGCCCATTAATCCATCCGGCATCTTCTGAACATAGGAAAGAAATTATTCCACCAATGTCTTCTGCCTGCCCCACCCGTCCTAATGCAATCTGTGAAGCCATAGCCGATTTTCTGTCAGGATTGTTACGAATCGCTGCATTATTAAAATCAGTTTCAATGGGGCCTGGCGCTACTACGTTCACAGTAATACCTCTTGCACCTGTATCCTTTGCAAGATATTTTGTAAATACTTCAATAGCCCCTTTCATGGAAGCGTACACGGAATAACCGGGCACACACATACGAGTTGTTCCTGTTGATATATTTATAATGCGCCCTTTGTCATTTAAAAGCGGTAGGAGTTTTTGACAGAGAAAATAAACTGTTTTAAAATGAATATTGAGGAACAAGTCGAAATCATTTTCAGTTACCTTTTCAAATGGAATTGTTGCGCCAATGCCGGCGTTATTGATAAGAAAATCAAAACGATTTGTTCCCCATACTTCTTGCAATGTAGTAACTAACTGATGTAAAAAGGAATCTAACGATTTAAAATCAGCGGCATCAAATTGGAGAGCTACAGCTTTCTGTCCTTTATTCTCAATTTCAGCAACCACTTTATTTGCCAGTTCCTTATTTGAATTGTATGTAATTACTACATCATTCCCGGCGTCTGCCAGGCGCAGCGCCATATTCTTTCCAAGTCCACGACTGGCGCCTGTAACAAGTGCGATTCTATTTTTTTTATCCATAATTATATTTTAAAAGTGAGAATAAGAATGTTTTATACTTTTTTGTAATCGTTTGTTTTTACCTGCTAATACGATTCGCTTATTGGCATAATATTTATACATTCTTTAATCATTAACATAATATATGCCAGACAAAATTTCCAAACAACAAAAAAGCCCCGACAAAGAACATGTTGCGGAAGCGCAGAATCAGGCCGAAAAGGATATCGAAAACGATCCAGATCTAAACTCAAAACCGGAGCAAGGTGATGATCTTGATGAAGGTGAACTCGCCCGGCTTGAAGGAGAAGATTAATTATGGGCCATAGTGTAATAGAAGTCCTCAAAGGCGACATTACAAAAATTCCGGCTGACGCAATTGTGAATGCTGCTAACTCATCGCTATTGGGGGGAGGCGGCGTGGATGGAGCGATACATCGTGCCGGAGGAAAAGTAATCCTTGATGATTGTAAAAAAATTGTTTCGGCACAAGGCGGTTGTAAAACTGGTGATGCTGTAATAACAACAGCTGGAAAATTGCCGGCAAAATTTGTTATTCATACAGTTGGCCCTATATGGAGAGATGGAAGCAGTAATGAATTTCGACTCCTTGGTAATTGTTATTTCAATTCTTTACAGATTGCCACAAATAACAATTGTAGAAGTATAGCTTTCCCGGGAATCAGTACCGGAGTTTATAAATTTCCAAAGAAACAAGCTGCAGAAATCGCAGTATTTACAGTGAAAGAATTTTTGCAGTTACCCGGCATCATTGAGAAGGTAATATTCGTTTGCTTTGATGATGAGTATTTTGCCCATATAAAAAATGAGCTCAAATCCGGGGTTGGTGATGAATAATTAATGAAGCAATTATTAATTAAGGTTATTTCTTTCCTTCTTTACAACCATTTGATAAGAATTATTTCCGGAATTTCTTTTGAAGAACCGGTTCCACAATCTTACGAAGATATTTTTTGAAGATCTTGAACAGGCAGGGGTAACCAGTTCTTTCAATTCATAAACCTCTTCCAGTGTTGTCCACTCTTCCAAACCGGCAAACCAAACCGGTGTATTTTTATCTATAGGTCTGCATTTTAATTGTTCTATGGTAAGAGGGCCTATCTCGGTTTGCCCATCTTTTAAAAAATAGTGTGTCATAGTTTAGCGGTACGCAATTATTAATATACAACGCGGATCAAAGATTTTTATTTCTTTTAAATGTATGTCAGGTGTTGAGACAGAACCTTTCTTTGAACACGGATGCGTATTAGAATTCAAAGATAATTTATTCTTTAATTTCGGCAGCAAATTGATTGCTGGTGGTAGGGTTCTTCTTAATACTTTTGCCATAAATCAAAACCTAAAAAATGAACATTAAATTAATTTTCACAAGCTTAATTATCTTATCTGCAGTCGCTTTATCCTGCAATAACCAGGACAGTACTACAGATACTAGCGCGAGTAAAGACTCTGCAACTAATACATCGTCAACGGCTTCACCAGCCGCACAGGTTAATATAAAAGAAGATTCTGTAACATATAGCATCAATGGAAAAAATTATATTGGATTCATAGATTATGATGCCAATAAGGAAGGAAAAAGACCTGCTATTTTAGTAGTGCACGAATGGTGGGGACTAACCGATTATCCAAGGAGTAGGGCTCGGCAACTTGCAGAGCTTGGCTACATTGCAATGGCTGTAGATATGTATGGCAATGGTAAATTAGGTAATGATCCAAAAGCAGCACAGGATCTTGCAACACCTTTCTATAAGGATCCCACCTTAGCGAAAACAAGGCTTGATGCCGCTATCGATAAATTAAAAACTTATTCCCAGGTAGATAGTTCTGAAATGGCAGCCATCGGTTATTGCTACGGTGGCTTCATAGTATTAAACGCAGCTAAGCTGGGAGCTAATTTAAAAGGTGTTGTAAGTTTTCATGGAGATCTGTCCGGAGTACCTGTCAATAAAGATGTCTTAAAATCTAAAATTCTTATATGCCACGGCGAGGCAGACCAGTTTGTGAATCCAGAGGTTGCAGCTTTTAAAAAATCAATGGATTCAGCAGGTGTAGATTATACTTTTAAATCTTACGCAAATGCAACTCATGCCTTTACTAATCCTGCAGCTACAGCAAATGGAAAAAAGTTTAAGATGCCTATAGAATATAACGCAGCAGCTGATTCAGCATCCTGGAATGACATGAAGGATTTCTTTAAAAAACTGTTCTAACAACGAACAAGTTTAAAGATATAGCCATAAACAAAAAAGCCGGCTCTGATTGAAGAGTCGGCTTTTTCAATGATAAGCTTGCTTTATTTATATGTATATATTACGCCGTTTTTTATAGATTGTTTCACACCAAACCCGTCATTCTTATCTGAGGTCATCAAAATAAAAGGTGCACCGGCCTCAGCGGCTGCTTCTTTAATCTTTTTCGATGCCTTTTTATCAGCGGAGCCTGCCGTATTGTAACTCAGCATTCCTGAAGTTTTCCCCCGTACCTCATCGCCTTTTTTTAATCCAACTACCTGGGACTTATCTGTAAGTATCTGTACTTTATCCCAATCGTCTTTTCCTGAGACCATAACCTTATCACTAATGTCTTCATTCCGGCCACTGGCATAAGTTATTTTTGCTACTGCAAGCTTGCTTATTACTTGCTCAGCGTCTTCACCGGGATATTTGTAACTCACGGTAAGTTCGCCAACTTTTATAATTTTCACGTTTAGCACTTCTCCTGAATGTTTATACATTTTATCTGCCGAAGCGTCTGTTTGGGCATAAGTACAAGCGAAGAGGAAAATTGAAACTACCGATAGAATAATTTTTTTCATAAATCAGTTTTAATAATTGTGTTTGGTAAATTAATATTATTTTTTAGTTTTTATTAAAAAAAGGGCAAAATAAAAGAAAGATTTTAAACTTCAAAGCCCCATAAAGTTTTTTGCATAACATAATCTTAAGTCGAGGTTACTATTCGAGAAGGTTGCATACTAAATCTAATGATTAACAGGATTACTAATTTTTAACCTAAGGCAAAGCCGGTACTTTTAAATTGTAAGTAGAGTAACCCTTCTACATTGAAAGTGCTATTTTTATACCCCTAAAATTTGTTCTATGATTTCCCGGATGCATTTATTTCTAAGCTTTGTAGCGGTAATATTTATTATATCGGCTTGCGATAATAGCAATAATAATAAAGCAATGACGCCAGCCGCAAGTAAACCTGAAGTTGATACTACAGCTGCTACTTATGATACTACCTTTAAAGTAGAAGCAGAATCTTTCGCCGACCTGCAATTATTACGATACCAGGTTCCTGGCTTCAACCAACTTCCTCTTGCTCAAAAACAACTTGCTTACTTTCTATCAGAGGCTGCTCTTTGCGGTCGTGACATTATTTATGATCAAAAGAGTAAGTATGGTCTTATGCTTCGCAAAACATTAGAGGTGATTTATGGCTCTTACAAAGGTGATACTGCAACTGCCGACTGGAAGAAGTTTCGGGAATATTGTGGCCGCTTTTGGTTTAGTGAAGGCAATCATCACCATTATAGTAAGGAAAAATTTGTGCCGGCCTGTTCTTTCGACTTTTTTTCAAAACTTGTAAAATCGTCTGATACTTCACAGCTTCCTAAAGACGGCGAAGAAGATCTTTCATCTTTCCTACGTCGGATAAAACCTATCATTTACGATCCGAATTTTGAGCCTAAATTGGTAGACCTGCGCCCAAATATTGATAATGTGAAAGCTTCTTCAGTAAATTTTTATGAAGGCGTTACACAGGCGGAAGTTGAAGCATACTATTCCAAATTTGACTCAAAGGGAAACCAGCCGATGTGGGGATTAAATAGCAAGCTCCTGAAAGATAGTGGTAAGGTTGTAGAAAAAGTCTGGAAGTTGGGTGGCATGTATTCTCCTGCCATAGAAAAGATAATTGAATGGCTTGAAAAGGCTATAACTGTTGCGGAAAACACAGAACAGAAAACAGCCTTGCAGCTACTGGTACAGTTTTATAAAACAGGTAACCTTAAAACTTTTGATGATTATAACATTGCATGGGTAAAAGATGTAAATAGCCGCATTGATGCAGTGAATGGCTTTATTGAAGTGTACCTCGATCCTATTGGCAAAAAAGGAAGTTATGAAGGTATTGTTTCCATGAAAGATATGGAAGCAACGAAGCGCATAAAAGCGATAGCAGACCAGGCGCAATGGTTCGAAGATAATTCCCCGTTAATGCCTGAACATAAAAAGAAAAATGTAAAAGGCATCATAGCCAAGGCTATTACAGTAATTATGGAAAGTGGTGATGCAGCTCCGGCTACACCTATTGGCATTAATCTACCTAACAATGAATGGATAAGAAAAGATCATGGATCGAAATCAGTATCACTTAGCAACATTGTCTATTCTTATAACGTGGCCGGGGCAAAAAGCGGAGTGCTCGATGAATTTGCAGTAGACGATACTGTAAAGCGAAGGATAAAAAAGTGGGGCAATCTTTCTGAAGACCTTCATACCGATATGCATGAAGCTATTGGCCATGCATCAGGACAAATTAATCCCGGTGTTGAAACAACTGATAAGACTTTAAAAAATTACGCTTCAGCCCTTGAAGAGGCGCGGGCAGATCTCGTAGGCCTTTATTATATTATGGACAAAAAACTAATTGATATTGGAGTAGAGCCTGATAAGGAAGTTGGAATGGCCCAATATGATTTGTATATGATGAATGGATTAATGACCCAATTGACAAGACTTAAACCTGGTGAACAGCTGGAAGAAGCCCATATGCGTAACCGTCAGTTGGTTGCCAGGTGGGCATATGAAAAAGGTAAAAAAGATAATGTAGTAGAATTTGTAAAAAAGAATAGAAAAACTTATGTTCATATCAATGATTATACTAAATTGCGCCAGCTTTTCGGAGAGTTATTAAAGGAGATTCAGCGAATAAAATCTGAAGGTGACTATAACGGAGGAAAAAATCTTATAGAAACTTATGCGGTGAAAGTGGATCCTGCTTTACATAAAGAAGTACTGGACAGGTATCAATCTCTTAATGTAAAACCTTACAAAGGATTTATTCAACCACATCTTGTACCTGTAATGGATGGAAATAACATTACCGATGTAAAAATAGAATACCCGGCTAGTTTTTTTGAACAGATGATGGACTATGGAAAAAGTTATTCGTTACTGCCTTTGAAAAATTAAAACCAGCATATAGAATTCTCTGCCATTTATAATTGCTTGTATAGAAGCCGCCTGATTAGCGGCTTTTTTTATGGCTTAAAAATTTTTATTTTTAAGAAAATCCAACTTATTTTTATCGCTAACCTAATAATCTATGAATGAAACTTGTAAGCACCTTATTACTTTTTTCTGTCTACTCTAATATCACTTTTGCGCAAAGTCAACCTCAGCATATCGTCATATTAGTTTTAGAAAACAGAGCCTATAATCAAATTGTTGGTAATTCACAGGCGCCCTACATAAATGGCCTTTTAAGCAATGTCCACACGGCACTTTTTACGGAATCATTTGGGCTTACACATCCCAGCCAGCCAAACTATTTGATGCTATATTCCGGCGATAACCAGGGAATCACAAATAACAACCTTCCGCAAAATCTTCCATTCACCACATTAAATCTTGGTGGCAGCTTGATAAACCAGGGCTTCGGTTTCACCGGCTACAGTGAGGGCTTGCCATCGGTTGGTTCTAATGTTGCTACCTACGGAAGTTACGCGAGAAAGCATAACCCATGGGTCAACTGGCAGGGAACTTCCAACAACGGAATTCCATCCTCATCCAATCGACCATTTACCGATTTTCCTGTGAATTTTAATTTGCTCCCGACCCTAAGCTTTGTCATTCCGGATCTTGACCATGATATGCACGATGGAAGCATTGGAACAGGCGATACCTGGATACAGAATAACCTTGATGCTTATATTCAATGGTGTGTCAATAACAACAGCTTATTTATCCTCACTTTTGATGAGGATGATGGTACATATAATAACCAAATACTTAGTTTTTTTATAGGCTCAGATATAAAAGGGGGAACTTACAATCAGCCAATAACTCACTATAATATTTTAAGAACTTTAGAGGAAATCTATCAGCTTCCTTTTGCAGGAGCAAGCGCAGATTCTTCTGCAGTCAACGGAATATGGCTGTCCCAACAGTCGGTCACTTATACTTTTTCAGGCAATGGAAATTGGAATTATGCATCGAACTGGTTGAATAATTTAATTCCGCCAATGACAACAGGGTCCGGAAGTAATATTATAATTAATCATTCTGCCGGAGGGCAATGTGTATTAAATATACCTTACAACGTTACCAACGGCACGAAGCTTACTGTAATGCCTGGAAAAAAACTTGTGGTTAGTGGGCGACTTACCATAGATTGATAAATCGCATACAAACAAGAATACCACTTATAATAAGATGTTTAAGAGCATACCATTAAAGAAAACTTCATAACTTTAAAAAATCAATACCACTCCATGAAATATTTGTTCGCCTTGTTGTTTTTAACTGCCACTACATCTACCGTTGCTTTTAGCCAGCAAAAAACCCAAAATAAAATTATAAAGGGATATAAAGTAATAACGCCAAAACCAGTTAAAGCTTCGCTTATTAATTCTTCCCGTCCTGATTTGCCGCAGGACCTACCGGTAACTTATACATTTACAGGCGATGGCAATTGGAATGATCCTGCAAATTGGGAAAACAATTTGGTGCCACCGCAACCTACTAACCTGGGTAGTGAAATCATTATAAATAACATTCCTTCCGGTCAATGTCTTTTAAATATTCCGTACACCGTTACACCCGGAACGAGCCTTACAATCTTAACGGACAAAAGCCTTGTAGTACCTTCGGATTTTACCGTAAACTAATTTTGATAGCTTCGATACTTTTCTTTAGATAAATCAATCAACAATTAATTTTTGACTCTTCCAGACTGGTGAAGTGGACTGATTTTTGGTGCAAAACTCAAAAAAAAAGGACATGAGTAATCAAAAAATCACCCTAACCATTTATTGTTGTGTCTTATCTGCATTCCTTTTCAGTTTTAATAATTCTTCCGCACAAGTTCAGACTGAAAGGTATATTTCTATGACACCTTTGTCTAATGCGTTTTACGAATATTTACCACAAGGATATTCTTCTTCTACCACCAGTCAAAAATATCCCTTAATGATTTTTATTCATGGAAGTGGTGAATTTGGTGATGGCAGTCCCAGCCAACTAAAAAAAGTATTAAAGCATGGACCACCAAAACTTATTAAACAGAAAAAATTTCCAAATTCATTTACAGTCAACGGGCAAACTTTTAAATATATCGTGATATCTCCTCAATTTGAAAACTGGCCGGGTGATATAGATGTTGATGACGTTATAAACTACGCGATTCAACACTATAATGTAGATACCACAAGGATTTACCTAACGGGCTTGAGCATGGGTGGTGGTAAGGTATGGGATTACGCTGGTGACGATATTAAATATGGAAGAAGAATTGCAGCAATTGTGCCTATCTCCGGTGCTTCATATCCCGCCTTTTTCAAGTGTGCAAATATTGCTGCAGCGAACATTGCAGTGTGGGCAACGCATAACAGCGGCGATCCTACCGTACCTTCCTACTATACAATTGACTACGTAAATACAATTAATAGCCTGCCATCGCCTCCTAATCCTTTAGCATTAAAAACTATCTTTCAAAGTAATAAGCATGATGCATGGACACAAACTTATGATGTGAATTTCAAGCCTAATGGTAAGAATGTATTTGAATGGATGCTTCAATATAAGAACACCGGCACCGCACTTGCAGTAACCGGCCTCGACTTTAACGCTCTCAAAAAAGACAATCATACTGTAACACTCAATTGGGTTACTTATTCAGAAAATAACAATAGGGGTTTCATGATAGAAAGAAGTACAGACGGAACCCGTTTTGACTCAATAGGGTTTGTATCAACACTAAGCGTTGGGGGCAGGGGAGCTAATTATGTTTTCACAGATATACCGGGGCCTGGAGGAAAACTTTTTTACCGGTTAAAGCAAATAAATCTTGACAATACTTACCAGTTCAGTTCTATAAAGTTTGTTGAACTCAGCACCAGTAATTATGTAAAAATTTATCCTAACCCTGTCAGGGATATTTTAAGTATTAATACATCTTATCCTTTCAGAAATGCACAATTAAATATTTATGATGCGAGTGGACGTGTAGTTATGAAGGAATCAATAAATGGAAGTGGCACAACAAATATACCGGTAAAGAAATTACCAGCTGGTGTGTATTCGGCGATAATTGTTGATGGCATTAATGATAATCTTTCATTAAGGTTTCAGAAAAATTAATGTGTTTTTAGTTATTTAGATAGAGACAAAAATTTAATTTGAAAAGATACCGGAAACGCTTCCTGTAGTTTAATTATTATTATCTCAAGAACATTTTATTTCTTTATTCCATACAAATGGCTCTGTTCAATTGTGGAAAGTCATAATTTTATTAAATATCTTATGTTGTATTTGCTGTACTTAAATTACCCCAAAAGAAATCATGAAGTTTTTTAAAAATGTTTTTTTTCTAAATACTCCAATATTTTTCTTTACAATTTTAATTGGCTCAAACCTTTACTCACAAACCCTAACGCCGAAATACATTTCGACAACACCTCTGTCTAATGGCTACTACGAGTACCTACCGCAGGGCTATGATCCGACAAGTAATAAGACTTATGCGCTTTTAATTTGCATTGGTGGCTATGGCGAAAATGGCGATGGCAGCCCCGCTCAATTACCCTATGTAATTAATGTTTGGGGAACAACAGGATGGCAAATTAACCAGGGAATTTTTCCAAATTCGTTTACAGTAAATGGGCAACCACAGAAATTCATTATACTATTTCCTCAATTTACCGGTGTAGCAAATCCGCAAAGTATTAATGATGTTATTGACTATGCAATCCTGCATTATCGTGTTGATGTTACCCGCATCTATATGACCGGCTTCAGCCTTGGAGGAGGATTAATATGGGACTATGCAGGTTATAGTATTTCTTACGCAAATCGGGTAGCAGCGATAGTACCAATATGCGGTGGGTCCTATGCTGACGCGATGAAGGCAGAAACAATTGCGGCAGGTAATATTGCCGTTTGGGCGACTCACAACGATGGAGACCCTACCGTGCCTGTGCAGATTACAACCATCGATTATGTCAATTTTATTAATGCTGCATCATCGCCACCTAACCCACTTGCGAAGATGACCATCTTTCATGATAATGCTCATAATGCGTGGGATTCAACATACAATCTTTCCTACGGATTGCATGTATATG
>JBDUEG010000065.1:0-13049 GCA_040002575.1 Ginsengibacter sp. | reverse complement strand
CCTATTGCCAGTTGGAAACTTTCAAGCCAGATAAAGAAAAGAACTATATCGTATCCTGCAAGTTTTGCCCTTTGTATAAAATTTAAATAAGTTAGTCCGGACAAAGTCGTTTCAAATGCAAAATTTTTATTTTCATTTAATAACTGATTTAGCCTTTCAATCATAATCCTGCCTGCCGGGAATGTAACTCCTTCAAAATTAAATGGCGATAAGCCTCGTGCGATTTCATCAGCATTTACAAATTCTACTGTATCAAAAACGCCAGGCAATAAACTAAAGGCAGCGGTTGTTTTACCTGCGCCATTAGGGCCAGCTATTATATAAATAGTTGGCATTAATAATTAATTAATTTCTGTACCATTTCATGCATCCTTGACTTTGCTAAAAAGTTCTTTTCAAGTTCTGTGTTGAAAGGAACAGGAGTATCGAGAGAAGCACAGCGCATAACAGGAGCATCTAAAAATTCAAAACAATTTTGTGCAATCCATGCAGCAACTTCACCGCCTATTCCACCGGTAAGTGTATCCTCATGCAATACCAGTACCTTGCCCGTGCTATTGACGGATGCCCTTATCGCTTTATAATCCAGCGGTAATAAAGTTCTAAGGTCAAGGATATGTATTGAAATTTCGGGATGTTCTTCGGCATATTCTGTTGCCCAAATAACGCCCATCCCATAGGTAATAATACTAACGTCATCGCCTACCCTGGTGACTTTGGCCTTGCCAATTTCCACTTCGTAATATTCACCGGGCACACGGCCGCTTATGCTTCTATACAATACTTTATGCTCAAAATACATCACCGGGTTAGGATCATTAATAGCAGCGATCAATAATCCCTTTGCATCATGCGGATTGGATGGGTACACAACCTTTAATCCTGGGGTATGAACAAACCATGCTTCATTACTCTGGCTATGAAAAGGCCCTGCACCAACTCCGGCACCCGTGGGCATCCGGATTACTACATCCGCCTTTTGTCCCCATCGATAATGAATTTTAGCAAGGTTGTTTATTATCTGGTTGAACCCTACAGTTACGAAATCGGCAAATTGCATTTCCATCACACTTTTAAATCCTTCAAGGCTCAAACCTAAAGCGGTACCAACAATAGCACTTTCACACAAAGGAGTATTGCGAACCCTTTCTTTTCCGAAATCATTCAGGAACCCTTCAGTTATTTTAAATGCACCCCCATACTCTGCGATATCCTGGCCCATAAGCACGAGATTTGAATGCTGCGCCATTGACTGCCGAAGCGCCTGTGAAATGGCATCTATAAAACGAAGTTCGGAATCACCATTGCCTGGTTGGCTTTCTATTTTTTTAGATGGGTGGTTTACAATTCCCTGATACGCCTGCTTTGCATATACGTCACCTAATTCCCGTACGGAAAACTCTTTCGCGTTCTTTGATTCTTTTTGCTTCCCCTCCTCTGGTGATAGGGGCTTTATCATCTCGCGGAATTCAGTTCTTATCCCTGCTACATCTGAATTGGTTAGAATTTTTTCTTCTATAAGAAAACGTTCATAGTTTTTAATTGGATCTTTCTGAAGCCATTTCTCAAACATTTCTTTTGGAACATATTTGGTGCCACTTGCTTCTTCATGCCCACGCATTCGAAAGGTCATACACTCAACGAGGTAAGGCTTTTGATTTTTAATACAATATTCCCTTATGCCTTTTATGGTTTCATAAACCGTTAAGATATTATTTCCGTCGATCTGGATACCCTCCATCCCATAACCAGAAGCTTTATCGACCAAATTTTTACAACGGTATTGTTCACTTACAGGAGTGCTGAGCCCATAGCCATTATTTTCTATGATAAAAATTACAGGCAGGTTCCAAACGGCAGCTACATTTAATGCTTCGTGAAAATCTCCTTCACTCGTGCCTCCCTCGCCTGTAAAAGCGAGTGAAACTTTTTTTTCTTTTTTCAGCTTGTATGCAAGTGAAACACCGTCTGCGATAGCAAGCTGAGGACCAAGATGAGAGATCATTCCACAAATGAAATGCTCCTTGCTGCCGAAATGAAAACTTCTTTCCCTGCCTTTACTATAACCATCTTCATCGCCTTGCCATTGCTTCATTAGTTTTTGCAAGGGCATATTCCTGGAAGTAAAGACGCCAAGGTTTCTGTGCAACGGCATTATCCATTCATCTGGTTGTAAGGCATAGGTAGCTCCGACAGAAATTGCCTCCTGGCCTATACCACTAAACCATTTAGAAATTTTTCCCTGGCGCAACAGAAGCAACATTTTTTCTTCGATCATCCTTGGAAGAAGAAGCTTTTTGTATAATTCAATTAATGTTTCTTCGGGCAAGCCGCTCCTGTTGAATTGCATGCTACAAATTTCAACTATTCAGTTGTAAATAAAAAAGAAGAAAAGAATTACGGTTACTTAAGTTTTTTTTCGGCGCTCACAAGAGCAGAAGAAATAATAGACAATAATAAACCGAAAATAAAAGCCCACAAAAAACCTTCAATATGTATACCGGACACAAATTTATCCGCAAGCAGGATCATCAAAACATTTATAACCAGGAGAAAAATCCCAAGAGTGAGTATAGTTATGGGCAATGTAAGTATTACCAGCAGTGGCTTTACTATAGCATTCAATATGGCAAGCACAAGAGCAAAGATGATTGCGGTAACAAAAGAATTAATCTGCACATGTGGCGTTAAGATCATTGAAAGGCCATAAGCAACTGCTGCAGTTATAAAAAGGCGTATAATGAATTTCATATATAAAAACTTTGCTGAAAGCTACTTTAAATTACCACCAACTCAATAAACTCTTCTGGCAACAAATACTTATTAGCAAGTTCCAAAAGCTCATTTGAAGAAACATTTTTTACAGTGTTTATGTATTCGTAAAAATAATTTTCATCAAGATTATTTATAATAAGGCTTTTCCACCTGGCTATGACATGGAAAGGGCCATCAAGGTCTGCGAGATTTAAGCCCATCATATAGTTTTTTACAAGAAGTAATTCTTCATCTTCTACCGGTTCTTCTCTTAAAATTTTCATTTCCTTATACACTTCTTCAAGGGTTGCTTCACAAACATCTTTTCCCGCTTCTGTACTTATTACCCAGGCACTTTGCTTCACGTGATTCTCAATAAAACTATGTATACCATAGGTGTATCCTTTTTCTTCCCGGATATTACTCATCAACCTTGAGCCAAAAAATCCTCCAAATAAAACATTCAACACCATTGTCTTTTTGAAATCAGGATGATGCCTGGATGGAAAGGGACGTGCAATACGAATAGCGCCCTGTAAACCCTTGGGATCATTAATTATCCTGGCCTTCTTATCCGTTGATAATTCAACTTTATGTGTAACATCAGGTATGTTTTCATTTAAATTAAGATCACCAAAATTGCTATTTAGCAGTGTTTGAAAATCAGGCGGCAGCTTACCAGCAGCAAATATGATGCACTTTGCATTTAAATAAAAGTTGTTGAAAAAGGTTTGCAGGCCTTCGCGTTCTATCGCCTTTATATCTTCAACGCTGGCCACCCTTCCATAAGGATGATGAGAACCGTACAAATATTGATCAATTAACCTGTTCGCAACAAAATCGCATTTTTGCAAATTTACCGCCAGTCGTTGTATGCTGTTTTGTTGAAAGATTTCCAATTCCTGCTGAGGAAAGATGGAGTCGGTAATAAGATTTCTTATTACCGGCAAAACTTCTTTGAGATGCTTTGAAAGGCAATGAAGCGTAACTGTTGACATTTCATTTTGGCAAGCCCTGGTAAGGTAAGCGCCATGATACTCAAAATGCTCACTTATCTCAAAAGCATTTTTTTCTGATGTCCCGTTTTTTAGAAGGTGATTCGTTGCTGCAGCTATAAGGTTTTTATCTTCAACTGAATTGCCTGCAGAAAAAACAAATTCTATCATAACCACTTCTTCTGTACCATCATTTACATAGTACACAGGTGCGCCGTTGTTGAGCGCAAATTTTTCGTATGGTTTAAGTAAGAGGTTAAAATCTATCGCGTCTTTTATCGGCGGGGCAGTCTTTCTATCTGGCATTGTTAAAATTAATGGCTTAAAAATTCCTGATTTAAAACAGGTAGGTACAAAAGGCTTTAATTTTCAGACCTATAGTATAATGTATTGCTATTGTTTTCTGAAAAAATATTACAGCTTTCATCCCGTATTTCTTCAGCTGTTACTGATTGGTATTTCTCAAATTCAGTGTTCATGAGATTGGCATCGCCAAGCAATTCATAATTAGCCAGGCTATTGGCTCTGTTCATAAGGCTTATATCTTCAAAGGCCATCATACTTTCTGTTTTATTCTTCACTTTTTCTAACTCGGTTTTCTTCACCAATTCATTTTTCATTTTATCCAACTCAATTTGTATTGCATTTTCTGCCATCTTGAAGTCAATACCTTTTATAAGTCTTCCATCAATATAGATCAAGCCTGCATCTATGCTGCCAAAATGTGAACATTCTATGCTGCTAAAAAGTTGCTGCTCTTTTACAAGGCTTTGAAACAGTCTTGAAGAAGCACCATTTCCCAAAATTTCTGAAAGGAGGTCCGTTGTGTAATATCTCTTATCGAGCCTGCCTGTCATATGCCACGTTTTATATAAAGCATCTAAAGGCACCGCGGCTTTCACTTCCAGCGTGCGTGACTCCGTTTGCTTAGGCTCTACAGGCATATTTCTTACATATTTTTTGCCTGCGGGGATATCACCGAACCATTTCTCTGCCAGGTCTTTTACTTGTTCAACTGTAACGTTACCCGCCACAGTTAGTATAGCATTTGCAGGCGTATAGTGCTTAAAAAAGAAATTTTTGACATCTTGCAATCTTGCATTTTCCACATGGCTTAATTCCTTACCGATTGTCAACCATTTATAAGGATGCACTTTAAAGGCGAGGTCCCGCATCTTATGCCAGGCGTCGCCATATGGCTTATTTATATAGTGCTCTTTAAATTCTTCGCAAACAACTTTTCTTTGTACTTCAAGCGAATTCTCATCAAATGCCAGGGAAAGCATCCTGTCGCTTTCAAGCCAAAACGCTGTTTCTAAATTTTCAGCCGGAAGCTGGATGTAATAGTTCGTCAGATCATTTGTAGTATAGGCGTTATTGTCACCGCCTGCAACCTGTAATTGTTCATCATAAGATTCTATATTGATGCTTCCTCCAAACATTAAATGTTCAAACAAATGCGCAAATCCAGTCATTTCGGGATCTTCATCCCTTGCCCCTACATCATACATAACATCAAGCACCGCCATTGGTGTACTCTTATCAATGTGCACAATTACACGCAGTCCGTTTGATAGAACAAATCTTTCAAATTTAATCATGGGAGCAAATTTGAGGGAAAGCAATCCATTTTCCCAAAAAAGAATTACAAAGTATTCTAAAATATTCGCCCGACTTTAAAGTCAATAATGAGAGGTTGATTTTTTCTGCTGATGAGAAGAGTAATTTTCTCGCCTACATTCTGCATAAGATTTCGGTATGTATTAACATTGTTGGTGAAATTGGAATTCACAGCCACTATTATGTCTCCTTTTTTAAGTCCGCCAATTTCTGCCGGAGATCCATCAATCACGTCGTCTGCTATAATTTGCCCCTCCACAAAGTACATATTCATGCCTGTATATGAATAATCAAATTCATCATTAAAATGCTTGTTCGGAATTAGATGAATCTCTCTTTTTGGATAGTTTAAGATTAGATTGAACCGACGTAATATATCATTGCCAATAAGTCCTCCAAGGAAAGGATAAGATGTAGCATTGAATTCGTCATCCAAAATGTTGGTAGGAACTTTTCTAAACTTGTAGGGGCCTATTTGCAATTGGTTAACTATTGTAAGCAGCATTTCCTTTTTACCACCGAGCCCTTGCACCTGCACTGAAATTGGCCGGCGTCTTTTTTTTAATACAGCGCTATCTTTTTCAAACTGTTTACTCATCAGAAAACAAAGGCCGGCGCCGGTGTCAATGTAAAAGTTGGCGTTTACCTTTCTTTCATCTTTTACAGTTAAGGGTTGTATGGGAAGGGCTGTGAATAATGGATGCAACAAGAAGCCCCCCCTGGGATAATTAATTTTACCGGGTGTGTATATTTCCAGCTGAAGACTGTCGAAATTTAACTTCACTACAAACCTGCTAAAGAAACTATAACCAATAATACCATCGATCTTCTCTCCGTAAACACTGCTTAATATATCATAATCATTTATATAAAAATCGAGACTATCTAATTCGAGGCCTTGAAAAGTGAGTTTGTTATTTCGTGAAACATCCACTTCTCTTATGCCGGCGATTCCATTAATGGTCCGTCCTGAAGGGACATGCGGAATATCAAATTCTTTTGTGGTAGCAGAGTCAAGGGAGATTGCGCCGCTGCCGGTATCGAGTATGAAATTAAGCGGTTGTGGAATTTTGTTGAATTTAGCCTGCACTAATATCACGCCACCGCTTAGCTGCCTGTAGGAAAGCTTTGTAAGCAATTTCGCATTTTGTTCCACATTTTCGTCCTGGGAGAAAGACGTAAAGCCTGCAGTCGTAAATATTATGTAAAACGCAAATCGAATCATATACAATCCTGAAATTTAAGTGATATGACTGTATTTTTGCACAGGATTTTACAAACGGTAACGTTTTTTGAAAAGTAAATTATAACTCTGATTTATGAATATTTCGCAGCTCTTTAAAAAAGCTCTCCAAATGGAATTCCTTTCAGTTGAAGAAGGCATGTTTTTGTTTAATAATGCTGCTTTGTCCGAATTAATGCTTGTAGCAAATGAACTGCGTAAAAAGCAAGTGCCGTATAACAAAGTAACCTGGATAATTGATAGAAATGTAAATACTACGAACGTATGTATTGCTAATTGTAAGTTCTGTAATTTCTATAGAATTCCAGGCCATAAAGATGCCTATATAACCGATATAGAAACGTACAAAAGAAAGATTGATGAAACCTTCCGGTACGGTGGCGAGCAATTACTTCTCCAGGGCGGCCATCACCCCGGCCTTGGCCTCTCTTATTATGTCGACCTGTTCAGGCAATTGAAAAATTTATACCCATCCCTGAAATTACATGCTCTCGGGCCCCCGGAAGTTGCCCATATCACTAAGCTCGAGAAATCTACTCACAAGGAAGTGCTCGTAGCGCTTAAAGAAGCGGGGATGGATTCCCTGCCAGGTCCCGGTGCAGAAATACTAACAGACAGGGTTAGGCGCTTGATAAGTAAGGGAAAGTGCGGTACCCAGGAATGGCTGGATATAATGACCGAAGCGCATAAATTAAATATTACTACGTCTGCCACCATGATGTTTGGGCATGTAGAAACTATTCAGGAAAGATTTGAACACCTTGCCAGGCTAAGAGAAGTGCAGGCTAAAAAACCTCATGGCGCTAAAGGCTTTATCGCTTTTATTCCATGGACTTTCCAGGACGTTGACACGTTGCTTGCAAAAATACGAGGCGTGCATAATCTTACTACGCCTGAAGAGTATATACGAATGATTGCCATGAGCAGGATCATGCTGCCTAATATAAAAAACATACAGGCAAGCTGGCTTACGGTAGGTAAGCAGGTTGCGCAGCTTTGCTTACATGCAGGGGCAAACGATTTTGGAAGTATAATGATAGAAGAAAACGTCGTAAGCGCAGCCGGAGCACCGCACCGCTTTACCAGCAAGGGCATACAAAATGCCATTCATGAAGCAGGCTTTGAGCCACAGTTGCGCAACCAGCAATATGAATTCAGGAATATTCCGGAAGTAATGGAAGAGCAGGTGATTGATTATTGATTCAGGATTTAAAGTAAGATCCCAGTGAACATTGCGTTCATACCTCGAAACTTTTTTACTCTATCATGGCGTTTCAAAACTTTACTCCCGGGCAGGCAATTCCTAAAATAAAACACTACTGCGACTACCAGGAAAGATGCCATGCGGAAGTTCGTGATAAGCTGTATTCTTATGGATTGCACAAAAACGAAGTTGAGCCAATTATCTCTTTACTTATCAGCGAAAATTATTTAAACGAAGAGCGGTTCGCAATCCTGTATGCCGGGGGGAAGTTTCGAATGAACCAATGGGGCAAAATAAAAATAAAACACGCACTTAAATTTAAACAGGTAAGCGATTACTGCATTAAGAAAGCTTTAAAAGAAATTGATGAAACCAGTTATCAAAAATGTTTTCACAAACTTGCTGATCAAAAGTTGAAGGCTCTTAGAACTGAAAAGAATATTTTTGTAAAGAAGAGAAAGTTGCAGGATTATTTATTACAAAAGGGCTACGAGAACAATATCATTAATGAGATGCTGAAGAATTTATAAATCAGGAATAGCCAATAACTTATGAGTATCCTTACCGTAACTATTATTCAATCAAACATTTTTTGGGAAAACAAGAGAGCAAACCTGGACCTGTTTTCTAAAAAAATTGAAAACATTCAAGAAAAAACAGAGGTTGTTATTCTCCCTGAAATGTTCAATACGGGCTTTAGTATGAACCCGCAAATGCTTGCCGAAAACATGAATGGCGAAACGGTAAACTGGATGAAGAGAATATCTGCTGAGCAAAAAATTATTTTAACCGGCAGTATCATTATCGAGGATGATAGCAAGTTCTACAATCGCCTTATTTGGATGCTTCCTAATGGAGAATCTGGCTTCTATGATAAAAGGCATCGCTTTGCTTACGCAAATGAACACACGCACTTCTCATCAGGCAGCAAAAGATTGATAGCCTCGGTAAAAGGGTGGAAAATAAATTTACAAGTGTGTTACGATCTCAGGTTTCCAGTGTGGGCAAAGCAGCAAACTGCGGACGAATATGACGTATTAATCTACGTGGCTAACTGGCCAGGGAAAAGAGGCATCGCCTGGAAAACATTGTTGCAGGCGAGAGCAATAGAAAATCAATGTTATGTGATCGGCGTCAACAGGGTCGGGGAAGATGGAAATGGTATTAGCTATTCCGGCGATAGCATGATCATTGATCCACTCGGAGAAATATTATACCAGAAAACAATCGATGAAGATATTTTTACATACGCCCTCGATAAAGAAAAATTGCTTGTAGTGAGGCAGCAATTTCCTTTCATCAAAGACTCTGATTCCTTTACTATTAATTTGTAGTCCATGATTTCAACTTATTACGCAGATAAGGTCTTTACCGGAAAAGAATGGCTTACTGATACCGCGATACTCTGTGAGAATGGATTGATTAAAGATATAGTGAAGATTGAAAGTTTGCCGGCAGATGATGAAGTAACAAACAAGGTTTCCATTATTGCACCGGGTTTTATAGACATACAGATATATGGAGCTCATTCAAAATTATTTTCAATAGATCCTACTCCCGGTACGCTTAAAGAAATGAACGATTATTGTCGCAGTGGCGGAGCTTCCTGGTTTTTACCCACGATTGCTACTAACACAATGGAGGTTTTTAGAAAAGGAATAGATGCCATAAAAGAATACTGGAATAACGAAGGGAAAGGTGTTTGGGGCTTACATATCGAAGGGCCGTGGATCAATAAAGTAAAACGGGGGGCACATTTAGAAGAACTTATTCATGAACCGGATATGGAAGAAGTGAGATCGATACTGGAATACGGAAAGGGAGTAATAAAAATAATTACGCTGGCGCCAGAGGTTTGTAGCAAGGAGATAATTGATCTTATAAAGAGCTATGACATTATCATTTCAGCAGGCCATAGCAACGCAACCTACCAGGAATCAATGAAAGCCTTTGATAGCGGGATATATGTCGCAACTCATTTATTTAATGCAATGACTGCCCTTCACCATCGCGAGCCCGGCTTCGCCGCTGCAGTGATGATGCATGAACCGGTGATGGTAAGTGTAGTTCCTGATGGAATACATGTAGATTTTACAATGATAAGATTGGCCAAAAAGATAATGGGCAATAGACTTTTTATAATAACAGATGCCGTTACTGAAACAACCGAAGGACCATATCAACATAAGCTAAATGTGGATAGATACGAGTCAAATGGTATACTTAGCGGCTCAGCCTTAACGATGGCAAAAGGAGTAAAAAACTTAATTGAAAAATGCGACATACCTACTGATGAAGCGCTAAGAATGGCAAGCCATTATCCCGCAAAGGTGTTGGGAGCTGACGACAAATTTGGAAAAATCGAAATAGGATTCAACGCTAATCTTGTTATGCTTGACGATAATATGGGAGTTCTTGGTTGTTACTAGACTTTGCTGGGCAAAGAGTTTACCTGTTTCCTGCCTCGATCATCTTCCTGGCTGTCTCCAACTTTGTATCTACCTGGTCTATTACATCTTTTGTGTTAGGGCCAACATAAACATCTGGAATCACGCCGGTTCCTTTTACAGCAATGTGTTGATATTGAACTAAACGGAAGAAAGGTATTCTTACATGAAGCTTAGTTTTTGGCAAGACAATATCAGGGATCATAATTCCTGAATTGCCATACCATCCGCCGCCGGTCTCTTCTCCTACCAGCGTAATATTTTCTTGTCCTTTTACTGCGTTGCAAAATAAAGATGATGCTGAAAAAGTAAGTCCATTAGTGAGAATATATACCTGTCCGCTGAAAGCGTTATTGTGTTTAGGCCTGAACGTATGCCGCTCCCAATAACCAAAATGATATTTACCGTCTGGCTTTTTATGTGTTATAAAAAGCAATGCCAGGTTATTAAAAAATCCTGTAGTAATGTGACGTGTGTACGGACGAAAACTTTTGCCTATTGCATAAGATGTATCGGCCACTTTAAATGAGGTCTTGCGTAAAAACTTTGTCAGCAATACATAATTGTCTATGTCTCCGCCGCCGTTGGCCCTTATATCAATAATTAAATGTTGAACTTTTTCTTTTTTAAGCTGCCTGAAAGAGCTCTTGAAGAAATGATGCAGACTTGCTTTTGAAAATGTGTTTATCGTCATCAGTGCTGATAATGTATCAATTTGTAAGGAGCGGATATTTTCAAGCTTTTCCTTTCGTGTAAACTTCCTTTCTTTTGTTTTCGGAGCTTGTTTTTTTATTTTGCCAAGGCTGTCGACGGGTGGTGAAAAATAAGGCAGGACTGTATTTTTTTTATTGCCTGCGCTGTCTATGTAGCCAACATTATAAGTCTTATAGATTCCAAAAATATTTCGATGAAAATAGGGAAAGCTTGCGCTTAAGCGTATATAATTTACATTATCAGCGTATCCGTCTTCAACCATAAAATCAAACATCCTCTTTACAACTTCTCCACTTTTCAAGCCATTTATTGAAGTAATAATTGTTCCTTTTTTTATAATGGAATCTTGCCGGTTAAGATTATTTACCACAACCATAGTATCTCCCCAAATCTTTAAATACAAAGGAAAAGAAGGTATGCGCTTGTTCTTTATAAAACTGTTCCAGCTTTTGCTCATACTAAAGCTCGTATGCCCACAGTGAATAGTAGCTGTAAGAGGTGCAATTATTTTCCATCCGAATTGTAGCTCGGTCATTGAATCGGAAATGGCTTTATATCCTTCATCAAAAAAATAATCCATACTATCCTTAGGCGTGTACCAGTAAAGCGAAGGGTGTTTTTTTTCCAGCACATTTCTTAATAATGTGTAATCTTCTCTAAGGGCTTCCCTGGAGTATTTTTTATTGGGATCATAGTTTTTTGACGCAGCGCACGAAATCAAAAACGGGAGAAGAAACAACGAAAGGCGCCTCATGGTTGCAAAAGTCTAATTAAAATCTATAAGTGTATGGTAAAATTAAAAGGGAGTATTCTCATAATTTAAATCAGAAAGCATTCCATCCCTGGGCGGTAAGCTTATGCTCATTTCCACCCTTTGTAATTATTTTCACACCTTCCTTTTTATCAGTAATATATCCAACAACACTTATCTGTTCATTAACCGTGATCTTTTCGTGATCTTCCAGAGCGATTGTAAAAAGAAGCTCATAATCCTCGCCACCACTGAGCGCACATGCAGTAGGATCGAGTTCCAGTTTGTATGCAAACTGCCTGGCAATATCATTCACAGGAATTTTTTCTTCATACAGTATACATCCTGCATCACTCTGCTTACAGATATGTAAGAGCTCGCTGCTAAGGCCATCGCTCACATCAATCATTGAGGTCGGCTGGATATTATTCGCTGCAAAAAATTCAATGATATCTCTTCTTGCCTCAGGCTTTAATATTCTCCCTATTATATAATCCTGGTTTTCGAGATCAGGCTGCACTCCTTTTGTTTCAAGAAAAATTTTCTTTTCGCGTTCTAATAAGGTAAGTCCAAGGAAGGCGCCCCCGAGCTCACCACTTACGCAAATGAGATCCGTTTTGTTTGCCCCACTTCTTTTTACAAACTTGTCCGGCGCCACTTCGCCAATCGCGGTCACACTAATAATAAAACCTTTCAGTGAAGAAGTGGTGTCGCCTCCTACCAGATCAACATTGTATTTTTCACAGGCCGCATATACACCTTCATAAAATTCATCAAGTGCCTCCAGGCTAAACCGGTTGCTGAATGCAATACTCACTGTTATCTGAGCCGGGGTTGCATTCATTGCATATACATCACTTAGGTTTACAATTACACTTTTATATCCTAAATGTTTTAACGGTGTGTACATTAAATCAAAATGTATCCCCTCCACAAGCATATCGGTTGTAATAACTGTTTGCTTGCCAAAATGGTCCAGGATCGCAGCATCATCGCCTACACTTAAAACGGTAGACGCGTTTTTAATTTCATTGTTTTTGGTAAGACGGTCTATCAGCCCAAATTCACCCAATGTTGATATTTCTGTTCTTTCTTCTGCCATGAGGTTATATGATGTACGATGTAAGTATTATTTCCAATGTGATATACGATGTACGAAGTTTGATGTACGATGTAAGTGTTATTTTATGAGCATTTTTAACGAATCAATTATCATTTTAAAGTTCTTTCCTATCTTTTTAAAGTTTAGGCTACTCAACATCTCCTTTGAATCCAAGCCTTTTTAATAAAACACCAAAAGAAAACTTTTCACATCGTACAT
>JBDUEG010000064.1:0-13296 GCA_040002575.1 Ginsengibacter sp. | reverse complement strand
GTTCCTGCAACTATCCAGGGTTTATTATTTTTTAGAACTATTGTTGGTGTCATGCTGCTCAGCATACGCTTACCTGGTGCAATTGCGTTCGCTTCCGCTCCCACGGCACCATACATGTTGGGTACTCCAGGCTTCACACTGAAATCGTCCATTTCGTTATTCAACAAAAAACCTGCGCCGGCAACAACAGTGCGGCTGCCGTAGCCACCGTTTAATGTTGTTGTTATTGACACGGCATTACCATCTTTATCCAGTACATCCAAATGAGTAGTTTCTTCACTTTCAGGATTTATTATTCCTTCCTTCACTATTTTACTGCTGCCAGCCTTGCCTGGTTTATAATCATTCATTCTTTTTTTAAGATAGACATCACTTACCAAGGTTCGTACAGGCACTTTTACAAAGTCAGGATCACCAAGGAACTTTGCCCGGTCTGCATAAGCCCGGCGCTCAACTTCAATCATGAGCTGTACAGCATTTGCAGTTCCAAATTTCATATCACTTAAGTTCCTGCTGTTACTCATTTTCAGCATTTGCTCAAGTATAATTCCACCGCTGCTGGGCAACGGCATTGTAACCACAGTATTTCCTTTATAACTAAAAACAACTGGAACACGTTCTTTGGCTTTATAATTTTTCAAATCGTTTTCTGTTATTATGCCATTTCCGTTCTGCATTTCAGCAATGATTAGTTTTGCAGTCTCGCCCTCATAAAATCCTTTTGCGCCTTCATCTCTTATTCTTTTTAAAGTATTGGCAAGGTCTTTTTGTATAAGTGTATCTCCTGCTTTCCACTTGGTATCTTTTACAAACACAGGTAAAGCCGAATTAAACTTTATAAACTCACTTTTAGTCTCGTTAAAACTTTGAGCCTGTGATGTTGAGATTACAAAGCCTTTTTCTGCAAGGTCAATTGCCGGTTGTATAAGTTTTGCGAAGGGAAGTTTTGTGTATTTCATAGCCGCAAATATTCCTGCTACTGTTCCTGGAACTCCCGCGGCAAGATGGCCATCCTGCGATAATTGCATTTGTGGCTCACCGCTAGCATCAAGGTACATATCTCTCGAAGCAGATGCAGGCGCAGTTTCCCGGTAATCAATTGAGATATTTTCGCCATTGCTTAAGTGGGCAACCATAAAGCCACCACCGCCAATATTTCCAGCACCAGGATACACAACAGCCAGCGCAAGTTGCGTAGCTATTGCTCCATCGATAGCGTTACCGCCCTCTTTTAAAATATTTACGCCAACCTGGCTCGCCAATGCATGCGCAGAAACTACTGCACCGTTTTTGCACGATTGAATTTTGTTTGTTTTGTAATTATATGCATTCAATTCAGTTTGCTGCGCAAACGACCCAAAAGAGGAAAGTAAAAGATAGCAAGAGGCAAATGTGTAAGCTTTTAGCATGGCACTTTTTGACCAAAATTAAGCTATGTAGAAAAACTTACAACGAAAGCCAAAAAGGTTGCAATGCTTTAACCTACACCTACGGTGGCGCAGCAGTTTCCTGAAAGAATAAGTGGAAAAGAATATTTACGAATTGAAGCAGCTACTTCTTCAATCCTATCTAATTCTCTTTCCCTTCATCCCTTTGCATTCAGGAAATTTGTATAGTAAATCCAAAGGGGGTATAAAAGTAAAACTCCTTAGCACGATAATGTCCAGGCGGCTTTACATCAAAGCCATCCTTCTTTAATTGCTGATATATTTCTACTGTTCGCTCCTCACCCTGGTTTAAGAAGCCTATGTGAAATGTTTTAGGATATTTAATTTCCTTGCCTTGCATAAGAGTAAGCAACATACCTTCATTATCCTCTAACCCTACATGAGTTGCATCATCGGTTGTTCCTTCAATGCATGTAAAGCCAAAATACTTTTCGAAAAAATGCCGGGACGCTTGCGCATCAGTTACCGTTAGATTGATATGGTTAATTTTCACTTTTAAAAATTGTTCAGCTTTTCTCTAAATACAATAAGATGTAATTTTTGAAATTTTTTCGTTTTCCAAATGGAAAATATCGCAATATGGTACTTCCACTTCAGGAAATTTTCTTTAATGAGTAAATCAAAGGTAAATATGAATTTGAAAAGTTACTTGAACACCTCCTGCATATCTCATTGAAGAAATGGATTGCCAAATATATTTCCCTATTCTTTACTGAACGATCTACTTATTTTTCGAAGCCAAAACATGTTTATTAGCAAAACGGAAATTACTATTACAAGACCAAAAAACTCCCGTGTCTCTTCTATCCATGGTTTTGTAGCTTTCATTGTTTGAACAATATTTTCAGAATGATGTTCCTCAGCCCAATCCAGGACACCGGCTTTGTCAAAAAAAAGCCAGACACCATAACTTACATATGCTGCCAGGCCAATGTAGTACAGGGTCTTACTATACTTATGATTAATAGCCTGGTAGCATAAATAAGCCGCATATAGATATATAGGCATCCATACATATGGGTCGGGATCATTGTATTGCAACGCCGCAAAAATTATAAATATGACAATGAAAATGATGTTAAATACTTTCATAAATATGTGAATAGGAATCTTTAAAAATTGGGGAAGTGTTCAATACTAACGCTGAATTTTTGTTACACCAAATAATTTTTATTGAACCATGCCATCGGAATATCAGACTCGAAATTACCCAGGCTATTCATGATTCTGTTTTCAAGTCTTCCTTCTAGCTTGAATCCAATTTGTTGATAGAATTTAATTGCCTTCCTATTTGATTCCCTCGCTATGAGCTCAACTCTCAACACATCGTTTCTGTAATTAGATATAGAATCCAGCAAATGCATAAAGATCATCTTTCCAATACCTTTTCCCTGGAAGTCAGGATCTGTAACAATCGTAAGTTCACTAAGAGTGTGACTGAATACTTTCGCAGTCAATTTGTAACAATGTATCTCTGCAATAATATTCCCTTTCTTTTCCGGATTATCGATAACCAGTTCAATGCCAGTTTCAGCTGAATTTCTTATAAAGCTTTTGACATATGGCTTAGTGATTTCTGCGCTGCTTCGGGCAATGCCGGTTGTTTGTTCTGCTACCTTTTTATACAGAGAATAAATCTTATTAAGGTCATTTGAGTTTGCCTGCCTTACTTCAAACATGGTATGCTATTAAGCCTTAGTACTAACTGTCCGGTTTATCCGAAACGAAACGTCCCAGTTGTAATGTGATGTAAAGACAGCAAAATAAGGGAAAAATATCTGGGAATTAAAGGATAAAAAAACAGGTTGTATAATCAGGAAACAAGATTACACAACCTGAATATTTTGAGATTTCACAGGAAAATCAAATACTGTAGGTCTTTGGGGGCTTTTAATAAGAAATTCAATTTCTCTTCTTTTCTAAAGATCGGAAAGATGGCATACGCTATTTATAGAAATAAGCACATTTGGCAATAGAATTTTTTCTATCTAAATATTTTTATATCTGTGTATAAACGAATATATTTTTGACTAAAATTTTGGCTTGCGAATGACGGTGATGGATACATCTTTTTATGGAGAGACTAAACACGCATGGCATGATTGTAGCACTTGGGATTTTAAAGACTTCTTAAACAATAGCGTAAAACTATAAAACTGCGTATGTACAATTTAAAAATAATATCCTCTACAGTTCGCCCCGGCAGAAAAGGTCCGATTGTTACTGAATGGATTGCGGGAGTAGCCAGGCAAAACAGCAATTTTAATGTAGAAGTATTGGATCTGGGTGAAATCAATCTTCCAATGATGAATGAACCTAATCATCCTTCTTTGAGAAAGTATGAACATGACCATACAAAGTGGTGGAGTACAAAAATTGATGAAGCAGATGCATTCATTTTTGTTACTGCAGAGTACGATTATAATTATCCTGCACCTTTAAGAAATGCATTAGAATATCTTTTTCACGAATGGAGTTATAAAGCTGCGGGTATAGTTAGCTACGGTGGTGTATCCGCCGGAACACGTGCATCGAATAGTTTGAAAAGCGACCTTGCCACTTTTAAAACTGTGGCAATTTCCGAAGCAGTGAACTTTCCTTTTTTTACAAGAAATATTAATGACCAGGATAAATTTGAAGTTAGCGATATCTCTTTGAAAGCCGCAGAGACAATGTTGAAACAACTACTCCGTTGGACGAAAGGATTGAAGATAATAAAAGATGATAAGGAGTAGATAGCAATGGATACAAAGTTGGAGTAGATCGGCTTGCATCAGCACTAATAATTTTTAGTGTCTTTATCGGTACATTATACTTTTCCCTCTTTGCTTATTGGAAGTTATAGGAACTCACCTAATTCGCGGTGGGGTAAATAATGATATCAAAAACATACATTGGCAAATTTTGTTTTGCGACGTCCAGTGCGCTCACTTCAAGTTTTTGAAGGAATTTATCGGTGTTACAACTCTTGCAACTAAGCATTACCGCAGTCTTTTTAAAATCTATTTTTCCATTGGTCCCAGGCTTTATCATCAAGCCCAATTCTGATTGGTTTCCATAGATCTCAAAATCGTTTTCATTAAGAGCAATCAGGTCCTTAACACTCATGCCAGGATGCATCCCACACTTTAACTTCCATTCATTATTACTTATAACTCCTTCCCGCTTGGGAGAATTCACCGTGGGTATTATATTACTTACCAGTATAAAAGCCAGGTTGTTTAAATTGTTTTCATCATCCCAAACAAAAACAACCTGGTGGCTGCTGTTGCCAAATAATACTGAACATTTTTTTAATTCTTTTTCTGAGAAATAGTACAAATCTTTTTTTACATTTTCCTCACCAAAAAAACTCACAAGAAATTCATGCGAATCAAATTTTAGCAGATCTTCTGCAAATACAATTTCAGATGGTATTTTCCTTTCTCTTAAAATAAATGAATACTCTTCACGGCCATTCTTAATCTCGCGTATCGCCTGCACTGTGTTGTTCCATTTTTGAAAAAGTAAAGAAGGCTCTTTAATTATTTCTTTTTTAGTGTCATAAATAAATCCTTTTTTTATGAGAAACTTTTGGCCGTCTAAAAATTCCGTAAGTGAGTTGGTGTGAAAACAAAAATATTTAGAGTCATCCTTCATAAACAGATCCACGCTCCTCTCAGGAATCACCGTAGTTTTATTTTTCTTAGCTTTTTGAATAAAACATGTGCCTATCGTATCGGCGCCCCATTTGTTGCCTGAACTTATGAAGCCATTTTTGCTCATAAAATGATCAATATTCTTCGCCGGAATGGAAGCCAGGCCTACAAGATCATTTACTGAAAACGACTGGCTGTGTAAAGTAGTTAGTGCTAAATGTTGCAGAAGAATAATAAGTAAAAATCTCTTCATAAATTTCCTTGTTCGTTAAATTTCAGAATGGTTTTTAAAAGGAACGGAGGAATGAAAAGCGGCTTGTCGAATGCCGTTTGAGAGACTTGAAAGGCTAATATAAAAGGTTTTTCGCAAATCCCAAAATGTCGGGGTATTTGATTTCTGATTTTTCTTGATAGGCTTCTGTTTATTTTCATTGATTTTTTAAAACATTTTCTGGCACAACAAAATATTTTCCGGCAACTTTTTACTCTAATTTTGTTTCATGTTCGCTAAGCTACAATTCTTTTTACGGTTAAGCCTGGTGCTGATTGTATTCCTTTTGTTCTTACAAAATGTAAATGGACAAAGTAAGACTTACCGGGATTCTATACTTGCATACCAGCAAAATTATATCAATACACATGAGGTCGTTGATAAAGCAGATAGAAAATTTATCCATTTTTATGATATTGATGAAAGCTATCGGGTAATAGCATCCTTTGCAAAGATTAAGGATACAAAAGGATTTGATATGAGCACTTCGTCTGGAATGAAGAAGCATTATTTTGTTTACGGCCTTCTATCTTTCAAACTGCATGATTCGTTGGTGCAATTATATGTTTACCAGTCTGATGCTCTAATGCGCCAGGAAAAATATAAAGATTATTTATTCGTGCCATTTGGTGATGCCACTTCCGGATTTGAAAGTTATGGAGGAGGGCGTTACCTGGAATTCGATATTTCAGATATAAAAGATAAGAGTGTTGCTATTGATTTTAATAAAGCTTATAATCCATATTGTGCCTATACTACAGGATATAATTGTCCTATCCCTCCCAGAGAAAATCTTTTAACCTTGCCTGTAAACTCCGGTGAGAAAAGCTATGGGAAACCTATTCATTAAAAAAACGTGGATGTTTATTGGCTCCTGATATTTCGTGTAACTATTTTATCTTTATCTATATAAACGTTACCTCATTCAATACACATGTTCTGTATTTTGTTGTAAATTTTATAGATTGCCTGTATAGTGATTAAACCAAGGTTGTAGTTATTTAAAAATTATCACTAACGCAAAAATATAGATGACAGCAGAACATCAGCGGCTCGCCAATAATTTACCCAAGAAAGTTCCGCTCGAACAATGGGGGCCTTACGTAAGTGAGCGCCAGTGGGGAACAGTGCGGGAAGACTATGGACACTTAGGAGATGCGTGGAATTACTTTCCTTTTGAACAATCTCATTACCGCACTTACCAATGGGGTGAAGATGGCATTGCAGGCATATCGGACTTGTTTCAAAATCTTTGTTTTGCAGTAACCTTATGGAACCGCAAAGATCCTATTTTGAAAGAACGCCTTTTTGGACTTGGTAATACCGACGGCAATCATGGCGAAGATGTGAAGGAACTTTATTATTATCTCGATAATCTTCCTACTCATTATTATATGGAATATTTGTATAAATATCCACAAAGGGAATTTCCATATGAAGAACTAAAAAGAGAAAATCGCAGACGATCGAAACATGAGCCTGAATATGAGATACTGGATACCGGTGTTTTTGATAACAATCAATATTTCGATGTATGCATAACCTATGCAAAACAGGATTCGCAGGATATTTTTATTAAAATAAATATTACCAACCGCTACACTGAAAGCGCTGGCATAACGGTATTGCCTACTCTGTGGTTCTATAACCGCTTCAGCAATCAGCGCCTTGGGGAAAAGCCTGTAATTACTGACTATAATAAAACAACTGTTAAAGCTTCACATAAGCGATTAGGTAACTATTATCTATATTTTCCGAAAACAAGAGCAACTTTTTATACGGAGAATGAAACCAACATGCAAAAAGTTTCAGGTATGCCTAACGCAACTCCTTTTGTTAAGGATGCATTTCATGACGGCATAATCCGCAAAAAGAATGTAAAGTCACTTCGGACAAGAACGTCGGGAACAAAATTTGCTCCGATATATGACCTTACTATTGCCGGAGGGGAGTCAACAACTCTTTACCTGCGCCTGACTAATAAGGAACTTGCTGATGGTTTTGAAGAAGGTTTTGAAAATATCTTTTCCACCCGGAAAGCCGAAGCTGACGAATTTTACCATGCCATTCTGCCCAAAAATATTTCCCTGGAATTGAAAAATGTTCAACGCCAGGCACTTGCCGGCTTGCTCTGGAGCAAACAATTTTATCATTATGATGTAGAGAGGTGGCTTACTACAAGCGATGGCATTACACCCGTAAATACAGGCAAACTTATGGGGCGCAACCATGAATGGAAACATTTAAAAAATCAGAACATAATTCTAATGCCGGATAAGTGGGAATATCCCTGGTACGCCGCCTGGGATCTCGCCTTTCATTGTATTCCGATGGCGATGCTTGATGCGGGATTTGCTAAAAATCAGCTGTTGCTTATCATGAGGGAATGGTATATGAAACCGGATGGCCAGCTCCCGGCCTATGAGTGGCACTTTAGCGATGTAAATCCGCCGGTGCAGGCGTGGGCTGCTCTACAGGTTTATCGCATAGAAAAATCCATGACAGGCAACGGCGACGTTAATTTTCTAAAAAGAATATTTCAAAAACTCATCATCAATTTCACCTGGTGGATTAACCGGAAAGATGCCAGTGGCAATAACATCTTCCAGGGAGGATTTCTTGGCCTGGATAATATAGGAGTGTTTAACCGCAGCATTGAAACGCCTGGAAATCATCAGCTGGAGCAAGCCGACGGAACGAGCTGGATGGGAATGTATGCATTGAATATGATGGACATGGCTTTGGAAATTTCCATGGTGGATGAAACTTTTGAAGATACTGCCACTAAGTTTTTTGAACATTTTGTACTAATCGCGGAGGCGCTAAATCATCATGGGTTGTGGAATGATGAAGACAAATTTTTTTACGACATTCTTTCTAAGGCAGGTGCGAATCCAATTCATTTACGAATACAATCCATAGTTGGCGTTACTACATTATTTGCCGTTTCTATTATAGAAAAGAAGGTGCTTGATAAGCTATCAGATTTTAGAAAAAGAAGTACATGGTTCGAAAAGTACCGGAAGAAAAATAACCGTTTCTGGCCAAATGAAGAGCATGCAGGCGGTGAAAAGCTTTTGCTATCTCTCATACAAAAGGACAGACTAAGAAATATTTTAGAGCGCTTACTTAATGAAGATGAATTTCTTTCCCCCGGTGGCATCAGGGCGTTATCCAGGTATCATGAAAAAAATCCATACTCAGTGAATATTGATAATATAGAATATGCCATTCGATATGACCCGGGTGATTCTACCTCCAGTTTTTTCGGTGGCAACTCTAACTGGCGGGGACCGGTGTGGATTCCTATAAATTATATCCTCATCCAGGCGGTTCGTAAGTATGGAGAATTTTATGGTGATGATATGCTGGTTGAATGCCCCACTGGTTCTGGAAATATGATGAATCTTAACCAGGTAGCCGATGAACTATCAAGAAGAGTTATTAGCTTATTTAAATCTGAGGAAGAGGGCAAACGTAGCATCTTTGGTAAAGACAATTGGTTCTACCAGCAGCCAGGCAATGAGCATTTGATTTTGTTTTATGAATATTTTCATGGTGACAATGGCAATGGATTAGGAGCTAGTCATCAAACAGGATGGACTTCGCTTGTGGCACGGTTGATAACTGAAATGAATATAGATCAATAAAAGGTTGTGACTGGAGAAACAATTATCTCCAAAAGAATAGTTTTTAGAAAAATTAATTATCTGAATTGTATTGTGAACTTTCCGTTAGTAATTGGTGCCAATGTGCTATCCCTTCTTTTTACAAGTCCGTTAAACGTTCCGGTGGCAATACCTGTGTTATGGACATAGCTGGCAATAGTAAAAGAAATTAAATGTCTCGTTGAAATAAAAACGTCTGACGTAGTTGTGTTGTCGTAATATTCGAGAGATGCATGATCGGTTATAATATTTGCCTTATCCATGTTCAGCGCATCGTTATCTAAGAACACAGTCATTATAAGGCCGGTATCCAATGAACAGGTAGAGGGGCCAAAAAAAGTGAAGCCATTTCTTTCAGGAGTGATTACTGAATTAGTTACTGAGCCACACAAGAAAGCAGCATCATATTTAAAACTCCAGTATAATGTTGCAGAATTGTTTCCCGGGGCACAGGCATCGCAAGAAGGAAAAAAAGTATTTCCAGGCGTCGGCACAGTATCATGTATCGGTGCGGGAATTGTGTCAACAGGAAGCCCGCCCTCATAGCTGTATTCCTTAGTGCAACTTTGCAGCACCGGCATTTGTAAATAAATAAGGATGGCTATAAAAAGTTTATATAAATTTCTTTGAAACATTGACAATGCTTTGAATCAATAGTCGCAGTTTAAAGATACGGAATGCACGATTTGCCAGCTAATTAAATGTTACCTGTGCATAATCAAAATCTTTTGTGTTGTTACCTTTTCACCGTTTTCTATTTTCAGAATGTACGCTCCATTTGGTAAAGAAGCGATGTCAATTTGTTTTGTAAGACCTGTCATAGCTGAAAAATTTAATCGCTTTCCAACTGCATCGTATAGAGAAACTTTTATGTTACCGTAAAGATTACCAGGTGAATTAATTGTAATGTAAGTATCTGCAGGGTTAGGGAAAACAAAAAAATTGTCAGACGAATTTTTATTATGAAGAACAAAAATGTCACTGTAAATATAGGCGCCGTCAAGATCAAGTTCCTTAATGCGATAGTATAAATTTCCTGCTGGTATAAGAGTATGCAAAAATTGGTAATCCGCCTTATAAGTACTCGTGATGTTTACAGTCCCGATACTATCCCAGTTTCTTCCATCTGCGCTGTATTCTACTTCAAATTTATCAGAGTTGACAGTGGGCGTACCTACAACCCATCTTAATAAAGCTGAACTCTTATCAACAAGAGATGCATCTATGCTAATAAATTTTACAGGTAATGCAGCAAAACTAAAAGGTGTAGGAATATTTTCTCCTACCTCTCCGGCATTGCCATTATTATTAGGATCAACAGCTATCTCGGTTCCGTTATTAGATGAGTCGGATACATTTATAAAACTAAATGTGCCTGTGCTGCCAATGTAAGCGCTTCCAACAGCTGAGCTTAAATAGCTTCCGGAATTGAGGTTAGTTACCCGAACCCCTAGCCGAAGTTTCAAAAAATAATCTGCGTTAGCAGCGACCTGGTTCACTAAAGTTTGACCTGCGGCTAAAAGATTTGTATCGCTATTTCCATCATAAGCTGTGTTCAAAACCAAGCCGCCCGAATTACTCGCAGGAACAAAAGAAAGGGAGACGTTAAACAAATTCGCCGCGCCGAAAACGCTTGCGAGATTATCTGTGATATTAATATTATTAAGTGAGACGTTGCCTAAATTTTTTACATAGATATCATACGTAAGGTCTGCGGTGTTGTTGTTTATTTTTACTGCATTCAGTAATTGATTTGTAACACCGAGCGAAGGAGTGATGCTGGCGTTATCGATTGGCAACTGCCCGTTCTGAAAATTTGCGGCAGCACTCAAACCGTTAGTGGCAATGTCATATGTGTAATAATAACAGTTGCCATTGAAGTCGGAGCCTGTAAGTTCAAGCTGGCCGTTGAGATAAGCAATGCCATAACAATTTTGAGGCAAAGTAGTTAGAAATGACGCCGTAGCATTTATGGTAGTGCTGCTGTAATCGGTAATTTCATATAGCCGGGAGGGATTGCTTCCTAATGTTGCAAACATGCGGCCGTTTGGTAAGATGGTCAAGTCGCCGCTTGTAATGGCAGTAGGAAAATTTCCTGCAGGAAATTGTATCAGCCTTGTATTGATGACAGTTCCGCTATTAACATCGAACTTATCCACATTGCACTGGCCGGTATTCAGATCATAGTTTGAGAAAGACCACAGGTCACCGTTATTGTCAAATTCGAAATTATTCGAGACATAACTATACGCATAATCCGGAGTAGCGTTGATCACACCGGGACATGAAATATTTAAAGGCAGACCCATATCAAGCACCCATATTTTTGTGTCAACTCCGCTTCTTATATCTGCCACATATACTTTATTATTTTTTGGATTGTAAGCAATGAACACGGCAAATATATCAGGCAACTGATTTGCGAGATCACATGTAATCAACGGCGACGGCGCCAGGCTTAACGGATTTTTTATAAAAGAAAATGCCGGAGCACCTGTACCGCCGCAGGAGCTACTTCCGAAGTTTACAAGCAGTGCATTTTGAGCAACAGACTTATGGCATATTGTAAAAAAAGCCATTAACAAGAGGGAGAACAGAAATGTAATTTTTCTTATCATCAGATAATATTTAATAAGTGACTAAAATTCGAGGGGTTAAAAAAACCGGGTCTTACCTGATGAAGTTGGATGATTTAAAGAATACAGTAGTTGAGAGAAGATACAGTATTTCTTAAGGCCATAAATGTAATAATTACCTTTTACATTTTATAGCAAAAAGTATTTTTCGCTAACGGCACTTTGTTTTCAATAGCACGTTTAAAGTTTGGAATGGCATTGATTTGATACAACTTTTACGGATTTTTACGGACAATTATTTTGTGATGATAGTCTCTTGCTTGTTTTTTATAAATCAAAATCTAACGATCACTATTGTATAAGCGGTTTAAACCCGCGTTCAAATTGGATTATATTTGAAGAGATGAAAAGCGCCGCGTTACTTGTGAATTTGTAATCAATTGTAACCAAACAATTTTTAACGCTTATGGAAAAGTATAATCGACTCTGGCGTTTTTTATTCGCTATATCAATGATAGCAATAGCGGTTCAACAATTGATCTGCGGTGATTTCAGACCTGTAATAGTACCACCGGCTTTCCCGGCATGGCTGCCTGGAAGACTGACTATGACTTGGATTTTCAGCATTATATTAATTGTAGCATGCATTGCAATTATAGTAGAATTCAAAGCGGGGATAACGTCCCTTGTTCTGGGAGCTGTTTTACTTTTACTTACCTTATTTCTGCAGGTACCTTATGAGCTTGGCATGTATCCTGCACATCTGGGGTCGTGGACTGATCCATTGAAAGAACTTGCATTAAGTGGCGGCGCTTTTGTTGTAGCGGGATCACTGCCACAGCAGAGAGCTAAATCTTCTTTTATTAAACTGATGGGAAAGCTCATTCCTGCTGGCAAATATTTTATAGCAGTTACAATGAGTGCTTTTGGCATTGATCATTTTCTTTATCCTGAATTTGTAGCTACCCTCGTGCCGTCCTGGATTCCGGGACATATGTTTTGGACTTATTTCGCAGGCACTGCACTTTTCCTCGCAGGAATAGCAATCATCTTAAATTTAAAAAGAAGGCTTGCAGCACGCCTGTTAGGACTTATGATTCTTTCATGGTTCATTATACTTCATATTCCGCGTGCTATTGTTGATCCGCACAGTGGCAATGGCAATGAATGGACAAGTGTTTTTGAGGCGCTGGCCTTTTCCGGTATTGCTTTTATTATTGCAGGCAAAACAAAAAAAAGTTTTTAGCAAGAACCGGTAACTTCATCTTCGAGGCCTGGTTGAAAAACTCTTTTCAATAAAAACAACTAAGGCAATTCCTGCGGTATAAGTAACCAGGTCAATCCATTCGAAGGAGGTACCCATGATAATTCTCGCAAGCTGTGAATTGTGAAGGCCAAGCTTATCAACAAGGTTGAAATATTGTGAAGCTTCGACAGCGTAAGAAAACAGCAACGCCGAAATAGCTGTGGGCAAAACAGGAATATTTAAGAAAGATTTTAAAAAACAATAAATTAAAATAACTACTAAGAAATCACCTATATAAGGACGGATGATATTGTCATGAATGAAGAGAGCAATAATAATTTCAATAATCAAAATAATCATTGCCAGAATAAAATATCTCTTCTTAAAATGTATAGAGCTACTCACGAAATTTTAAAAGCGGAATAATTTTATTAAAATATAGTTGTATT
>JBDUEG010000063.1:0-13575 GCA_040002575.1 Ginsengibacter sp. | reverse complement strand
TTTGGGGTAGATTATGTGCCTGATGACACGGCAGATGCCCAAAAGCTTGACGAGCAAAAAGAAAAAGAGCTTGCAAATACGAAGAAACTAAAAAAAGCAAAAGAGAATTACAATGTAAAGCAATCAAAAATTGCGATAGGCTCTGGTGGATTGATGGGAAAGGGGTTTTTAAAGGGGACTCAAACCCAGGGAGACTTTGTACCCGAGCAGCATACTGATTTTATATTTACATCTGTAGGAGAAAACTTTGGCTTTTGGGGGAGCAGCCTTGTTATTCTGCTTTATTTGCTTTTACTTTTCAGAATAGTGTTTTTGGCTGAGAGGCAGCGAAGTACTTTCAGCCGGGTATATGCATACAGCCTCGCTGCAATTTTCTTTTTCCATGTGTCCATAAATATTTGCATGACGATTGGCCTTGCGCCGGTTATCGGCATTACATTGCCTTTGATGAGTTATGGAGGTTCATCTTTGTTAACCTTTACTATTTTGATTTTTATATTAGTAAGGCTGGATGCAGACAGGCAAATGGTATTACGATAGCCACCAATTCCCGGCATGCCTTTTACACAATTGATTATAAGTTAGCATGTTTCTGCTAATTTCGAAAACTAAGACCTATTTATAATTCAATTTTTAAGAACTTAAAATTACAATCAAGACGGGCTAAAGGCATGAAAATCTATCCACTCAGCGAAGGATCATTTACGGTTGACCAGTCAAAAACTTTTGTTCCATTTAAAATAGGACAAGATGATCTCCAGCAAAGATCGAGGGGTAGCCTGCTGGTAGAAATTCAACCCTTCGCAGTGGTTACTTCAAAAGATATCCTGGTACTTGATACAGGACTGGGTTTTGAAGATACTGATCACCAATTGCAAATTCACAAAAACCTGGCTTTGCATGGAATAGATTCTTCGGATGTGACGAAGGTGCTGCTGTCTCATTTGCATAAAGATCATTCGGGGGGGATTTTATTACCAGGTAAAAATAAGCTCAGCTTTCAAAATGCTAATTACTACATCAACCAGGATGAATGGAATTATGCCTTTGAAAAAAACTCCCCTTCCTACATAACTGAAGACTACCTTATTTTAAAACACAGCAATCAACTAAAACTCCTTCATGAAAGTGGATTAATTGATAGCTATATCACATACCAGCTTACGGGGGCACATAGCCCATACCACCAGGTTTTTAAGATAGAAGAAAACAATGAAATTATTTTCTTTGGTGGTGATGTTGCACCTCAGCTTCAACAAATGAAAAACAGGTTTAAGGCTAAGTATGACTATGATGGCGCGAAAGCAATGGAACTGAGAAGAGAATGGTGGAAGGAAGGCGAGCAGGAGGGCTGGAACTTTTTATTTTATCATGATATCAAATATCCCATGTACAGGTTTACATAAAAAAGGCCTGCCCTAAAAAGGGCCGGCCGTTGCTAACCTATGAAAAACACCTAAAGACAAAAGTAAGAAAAAATTGATTCCTCCAACTTTTACTTACTGTAATTATTAAATTTCTCGAATATATTTAATGAATGGCCGAAACGGATGATCTATCGTCTAAGGCTATTTAGTCTTTGGCCCTGCCGGTCTTTAAGCCGGCGTATCAGTACTGTTCGGAAATCTCTTTCAGCGTTGAAAAGTTTATTTAATCTTTGAGGCCCAATTACTTTTTCAAATGAAGGCTGATACTTTTTGCGAATATTCAATAACTTTTCTTCGGATGGTATAACATCAGTCCGGTCAACACCACGGATCTCCTGATCATATTGGTTATACACCGGCCAGAATTTTTGGGCCTCGTCTGTTGTCAGGTTAAGTTTTTGAGTTATAAAAGCAATCTTCAAGGCTTGTATTTTCTCTCCTCTCGGGTCATCATCAGCCTGGGCATAAACAATTGAAAAGCCCGAAAAGAAAAGCGCTAATATGAGTACAAATTTTTTCATCATTTAGTTTTTTAAGTTTGAATTCTCTTCCTGATCAATTTGGTCGAGATATGAATTCAATGTGTTTTCATCGTTAAGATAATCTGCCTGTGCCGGTAATTCACTTGCATCAGTATTATTTACGAGAACATCGTTGTCTAATACATTTCCGTTCTTTTCAAGGTATTTCATTATTTCATCATCACTTAATTTAGCTATACCTGCATCCAACTGCTTTTCTGTTCTAAACTCAAATGATTCTTTGACATAAGCAGGAATTATGTTTGAAGCAGTTATCAGAGTGTCGGGGCCAATTTGGTTCGATGAATTATTAAAAATTTGCAAAGAGCCAATAGCAATTATGCCCGTTATTACTGCCGCCGCTGCTATGCGCAACCAGGAATTACGTGATTTCATTACCACAATTTTCGCGGACGCGGGCTTTACTTTTTTAATAATATCGGATGAAAGATTTGAAAAATATCTATCCGGTATTTCAAAGACATTCTCTTTTTTAAGTGAATAAAGAATTGAAGAAAGGTTGTGTAGTTCCTGATCAGCTGTCTCATGATTTATTTCCTTATTAGCAGCCAAAACATTTGCACTTAAGGAATCAAAATAACCGTCGGGAACTTTAAAGACATTTTTGGCTTTCAACGATCCAAGCAGAAGGGAAAGGTTGTTTAATTCTTCATCTGCTGTTTCAGGGTAAGATGCCTTAATTTTTGCTAAGATATTTGTACTTAAAGTATCAAAATATCCTTCAGGTACCTGTTGAATGTTTGTTCTGTTAAAGTATAATTCCTCCGGTGTATTTAATATCGCAAGGCTGAATAAACGCTCATTCAATTTAGTAAAGTAACCCTCGGGCACACGGAAAACGTTTACTCTTTCCAAGGTTGCCAGCAAAGGAGCTACTTCCTTTAATTCGTTCAATATTTCACTTGAAATTTTCATTACGTTTATCTGACTTTTTATAAGCTAAAAAGTTTAATTATTAAGTATAAATTCCTCGATTTTTTTAGCAGCATGATGATAACTTGCTTTTAAAGCTCCTTCACTTGTATCAAGAACTTTGCTCATTTCTTCATACGGCATCTCATCATAATACCTCAGGGTAAATACTATTCTCTGCTTTTCGGGCAGCTGTTGTATGCCAAGCTGAAGTTTCCATTCCAGCTTATTAGCATCGAAGCCCGTGTCACTTTTTAGCTGATTACTTAAACCATTTTCAACATCACTTAGCGACACAGCATTCCTTTTTTTCTGTTGAGCAATAAACGTGAGGCATTCATTAGTAGCAATTCGATAGAGCCATGTATAAAGCTGGCTGTCTTCCCTGAAATTCTCAAGCCCTTTCCAAACTTTGATAAACACATTTTGCAGTACATCGTTAGCATCATCATGATTGATGACCATTCGTCTTATATGCCAATATAATCTTTCCTGGTACTTTTTAATGATACTTGTAAAGGCCTGTTCTTTTGTTGCGGGGTCTTTAAAGCTCAATAAAAGCTCCTGGTCATCTGCCTGTTGAGTCATATTTTATTTTTATCTCTGCGACAAAAATAGAAAAACCTTAAGTAAGACAAGATCGTTTAATCAAAGTTTAATCTTTTTACCTATACAAACTTATCTCTATGGCCAAGGCAATCTATTAATGTGAGGTAACAGAAGCAATTCAAATTCATAAATCTAAGCCATGCAGCATGTTTTCAATGTAAATCCATTATTTTTGCCGCCCCAAAAGCGCATGTGGTGAAATTGGTAGACACGTCAGACTTAGGATCTGATGCCGCAAGGTGTGGGGGTTCGAGTCCCTCCATGCGCACACTTACAAAATATTTCTTCAAGGATAATGATACCCATTGTAACCCGGGTAAAAAATAAAGAGTAATGGCAACAATTATAAAAGAAAGCATAGGCGATCTTCACGATAAGCTAACAGTAAAAGTATCGAAGGAAGATTATTATCCATCATTTGAAAAAGCGATAAAGGACTACAGTAAGAAAGCAAATATTCCAGGATTCAGGAAGGGGATGGTGCCAGCAGGAATGGTTAAGAAAATGTATGGTTCTTCCATCTTCTATGATGAAGTTGTAAAAGCGGTTGAAAAAGAATTGCAGGAATATTTAAAAAAAGAAAAACCACAAATTTTTGCCCAACCTCTGCCCATGGAAAGCGATTTTCGTGATCTTGATATGTCCAATCCTTCGGACTACGATTTTCCTTTTGAATTAGGAGTTAAACCGGAGATATCATTAGATGCGCTTACATCAGCAAAGCCTGTACTTTATAAAGTGGTTGTAACAAATGAAATGGTGAATGAAGAAATAGAAAAGCTTGTTACAAAACATGGAGACATGAAAGATGCCGATAAAGTTACCGGCACTGAAAATGTATTAAATGTTTCCTTTACAGAGTGTGACTCGGAAGGTAACCCAATACCGGAGGCTACTCCAAAGGAAAATTCTATCCTGGTAAAATATTTCGCAGAGGATTTTCGTTCACAGATTTATGATAGAGAAAAAGATGAGTCGGTTGTTTTGCAATTAAAAAATGCATTTCCTGAAAAAGAAAGAGAATGGATTTTATCTGATCTTGGGTTAGACAAAGATGATCCTTCATCCCTGGAGAAATATTTTAAGATGACCATTACCAAAATTGGTTTAGTTGAAAAGAAAGAGCTTAACGAAGAATTTTTCGAAAAGATTTTTCCTGGAAAAGAAATAAAGATGGAGGAAGATTTTCGCAAAGAGTTGCTTGAGGAAATGCAACAACAATGGAAGGGTGCCAGCCACGGTCAGTTGCATGACCAATTGTATCACATGTTATTGGATACCCCTCTACAATTGCCCGATCAATTTTTAAAACGATGGATTGCTATTGGCGGAGAAAAGAAAAAAACTACGGAAGAGGTTGAACAAGAATATCCCTCTTTCACCAACCAATTAAAATGGACCTTAATAAGTGATAAAATCTTAAACGAAAATAAACTTGAGGTAAGCGAGCAGGAATTACGGGATAACATGAAGACAGAAATCATGCGTTATTTCGGCCAGATGAACCTTGGAGAAGATACCCAGTGGATTGACAGCTACATTGATCGCATGATGAAAGATGAAAAACAGGTGGATACCAGTTACCGGAAAATCATTACTGAAAAGCTATTCAATTGGCTGGAAACGCAGGTAACTCCTGTAGAGAAGGAAACTACACCCGAAGGGCTTTTAGCAATGCAGCATCATCATCATTAGGCACAGCAGCACGCAATATATCGGGAGGTAATAAGTCAATAAGTAATGCTCTTCCATTCGAAAACCGCCCTTTTGTCTTATTTTTTTGTTAGCATAGTATTTGGAAGATCAGGCACGTAATTATTATTTCAAAAATTTCATTATGAACATTGGAAAAGAATTCGAAAAATATGCTGTCAAGCACAAAGGTATTAGCAGTAATACTTTGCATGGATATATAAATCATAACGTAACAAACCTAACTCCCAATATAATTGAAGAACGTCCCATGAACGTGGCGGTGATGGATGTTTACAGCCGTTTAATGATGGATCGTATTATTTTTCTTGGTTATCCGGTAAATGATGAAGTCGCTAATATCATTACTGCTCAGTTATTGTTCCTTGAAAGCACGGATAGAACGAGAGACGTTCAGTTGTATATTAATTCTCCCGGAGGTGGCGTCTATGCCGGTCTGGGTTTGTACGATACCATGCAGTTTGTAACTCCGGATATAGCGACTATCTGTACTGGAATGGCGGCAAGCATGGCAGCGGTACTGATGTCTGCCGGAGCTGCTGGTAAAAGAAGTGCTTTGAAACATTCCAGGATAATGCTACATCAGCCAAGTGCAGGTGCATCGGGTATGGCATCTGACGTAGAGATAACTGTAAACGAAGTAAGAAAGGTAAAACATGAATTGTATGAAATACTGAGCAATCATACCGGTCAAACTATTGAAAAAGTTACGAAAGATAGTAACCGCGATTATTGGATGACAGCGGATGCAGCAAAAGATTATGGCCTCGTGGATGAAGTACTTGTTACCAATTCGAAGAAATTAAAAAAATAATACCATTTCAATAAAAATACTTATGAATTTATACAACATGAATTTTGAAAGGTCAGATGAAGAGGAAGAGCCGGAAAAGACATTTCCAGAAAACCCAATGGAAAAAATGATGGGCGGGGTCATGTTTGATAAAAAATTTATTGAACAAAGAAAAATATTTCTATGGGGCCCGGTAGATGATAAAAGTGCTAAGGATATCACCAACCGGCTTTTATACCTTGAAGCTGTAGATCCCGGAAAAGAAATAAGTTTTTACATCAGTAGCCCCGGTGGCAGCGTTACGAGCGGCATGGTTATTTACGACACCATGAAAATGATTACCTCTCCAGTAAGTACAATCTGTATGGGTATGGCTGCAAGTATGGGAAGTATCTTATTAAGTGGTGGCGAAAAAGGAAAAAGATTTATTTTCCCTCATGGAGAAGTGATGATCCATCAGCCAAGTGGCGGAGGCCAGGGCACTAGTGCAGACTTAGAAATAATTGCGGTACAAATTTTAAAAGCAAAGCAATTAGGCGCAAAAATACTTGCTGATAATTGTGGGCAGACTTACGAAAAAGTGATGGAAGATTTTGATCGTGATTATTGGATGGATGCGAAAGAAAGTAAGAAGTACGGTATTGTAGATGGCATTCTTGACAAATTTTAATGCAACATGATCGGATTGTCCGAAACACTACCCGGTACTATAGAGCATACTTTCACTAAAAAGTCGTAATTTATAAAATAAAATTTTTAGCAAATTTTCTAACCTGAATACCAAAGCATGGCTAAACAACAAACTTTGCATTGCTCATTCTGCGGAAGAAACCGTGATGAAGTAAAAATTTTAATCGCCGGCCAGGAAGGTCATATATGCGAAAACTGTGTAGAGCATGCGCAGGAAATAATTACTCAGGAAATCTTTCCGACGCCTGAGAAAAACGCTCACTCCTCAAATTATAAGCTTTCAGTAAAAAAGCCGGTAGAGTTAAAAAAATTCCTGGACGAATATGTAATTGGACAGGATGACGCAAAGAAAGTTCTTGCAGTAGCTGTATATAATCATTATAAAAGACTTAATCAGAAAGTAGATAATGATGTAGAGATCGAAAAGAGTAATATAATAATGGTGGGTGAAACTGGTACAGGAAAAACACTTCTTGCCAAGACAATTGCCCGTATACTCAATGTTCCCTTCGCTATTGTTGATGCTACGGTGTTTACCGAGGCAGGATATGTGGGAGAAGATGTTGAAAGTATATTAAGCCGGCTGTTACAGGTTTGCAACTTTGATGTAAATGCCGCTCAGAAGGGCATTGTGTACATTGATGAAATAGATAAGATCGCACGCAAGAGTGATAATCCCAGCATCACCCGCGATGTAAGTGGTGAGGGTGTTCAGCAGGGGTTATTAAAATTATTAGAAGGGACTGAGGTTCTTGTTCCACCGCAGGGAGGACGTAAGCATCCAGAGCAAAAGCTTATAAAATTAAACACGTCAAACATACTCTTTATATGCGGCGGAGCCTTCGATGGTGTTGACAGGCTTATTGCCCGCAGGATAAATACGAATGCTATCGGGTTTACGGTTAATAAAGACTTGCAGGAGTTTCAGAGAAAAAATTTGTTGCAATTTGTAAATGCACAAGACCTTAAATCATTTGGACTTATTCCAGAGTTGCTTGGAAGATTGCCAGTGGTAACTTATTTAAATCCGCTTGACAAAATTACCCTGCGTAGCATATTGACTGAGCCAAAAAATTCATTAATTAAACAGTACAAGAAACTATTTGAAATTGAAGGGATTGATCTTGTTATTGAAGATGATGTTTATGATTTCATGGTTGAAAAAGCCTTCGAATATAAATTAGGAGCGCGGGGGCTCCGAAGCATTTGTGAAAGTATACTAACGGATGCTATGTACGAACTTCCTTCTCAAAAAGTGAAAACCTTTGTTGTCACATTGGACTATGCTGAACGTAAATTTAAAATAAGTAAGCTTAGTTTGTTGAAAGTCGCTTAATTGCATTTAATATCTCCATCAATTTTCCAATCGTATTTCGTCAATTAATAATAAAACTTGTCATTGAATAAAAAATGCGGGTTTCATTTTTTTCAATTTATTTTTACCCCTTTGCTTATTAAAATTCATGTAAATGGTTGATGTAATTCTTGGGCTGCAATGGGGTGATGAAGGCAAAGGAAAAATTGTAGATTATTTTACACCGGGCTATGATGTAATTGCCCGGTTTCAGGGGGGAGCAAATGCCGGCCATACTCTTTACATAAAAGGAAAAAAAATTGTTTTACACCAAATTCCGTCAGGGATATTTCATGATAACAAAATCAATTTAATTGGAAATGGCGTTGTCCTTGATCCCATTACTCTTCGTAAGGAATGTGAATCAGTGGCTGCAATGGGTATTGACTATCGTAAAAACTTATTTATAAGTGAACGAACTCACTTGATATTGCCAACCCACCGTGCATTAGATAAAGCAAGTGAAGCTGCAAAAGGCCTGGATAAAATTGGTTCTACCCTTAAGGGAATCACACCGGCATATATGGATAAGACGGGTAGAAACGGTTTGCGTGTTGGCGATTTGCTCAACAAAAATTTTATTTCCCAATACATAAAGCTTCGTCTTAAGCATCAAAAACTGTTAGATAATTTTTCTTTTTCCGAAGATATTGCCGGCTGGGAAGAAGAATTTTTTGATGCTCTTGAATTTATTAAAACTCTCAAAATAGTAAACGGTGAATACTTTATTAATAATGCAATTCAAAGCGGCAAAAAAGTGCTTGCGGAAGGCGCCCAGGGGAGCATGCTGGATGTAGATTTTGGAACATTTCCGTTTGTAACCTCGTCGAGCACTATTTCTGCAGGAGTAAGCAGTGGCCTCGGTATTGCTCCGCAAAAAATAAAGGAAGTGTTTGGAATTACCAAAGCTTATTGCACAAGGGTAGGCAGCGGGCCATTCCCTACGGAACTTGACAATGAGAAAGGTGAGCAGTTAAGAAAGCTCGGAAATGAATTTGGAAGTACAACCGGACGCCCGAGAAGATGCGGTTGGATTGATCTTGTAGCGTTGAATTTTGCCTGCATGATTAACGGAGTAACTCAGCTGGTGATGACTAAAACAGATGTTCTTGACACATTAGATGAATTGGAAGTATGTGAAAAGTATAATATAAATGGTGAGGATAGTAATGAAATTCCGTTTCAAATGCAGGGAATGAATATTAAGCCTATCTTAAGAACGTTTAGTGGTTGGAAATCTGATATTAGTTCAATAACAACGTATGATGAACTTCCATCCAAGATGAAAACTTACATACATCATATTAATGACCTTCTCGGCGTGCCTGTAAAATATATTTCAAATGGCCCCGGCAGCGAGCAAATTATTGTGGCATCATGATTGTGGATTTTAAAACTTTGAAAACGAATTTTTATTTTTTAAATTTTTTTATAATATTGAGCTCTTAAAACCTAAAACGAAATCTTACAATTAGTAATCCTTAAGAATTATGAAAGCAAAATCTGACAAGGAAAATAAAGTTCCGAAGAAATCACAGGGAAATAACGATGGTAAAATATCTGCAAAGAAAACATCATCAAACGCAGATGAGGATGAAGATGAGGATGTAGACGACATTGACCTGGAAGAAGAAACCACTTCGAAAAAATCCAAAACATCGGCGGCAAAGAAAAATAAAAAAGGCGGAGACGACGATGATGAAGATGACCTTGATGAGGTTGAAGATGATTGGGAAAAAACAGAAGATGAAGATTATGATCCTGATTTTGAAGAGTTTGATGTTCCAAAATCAAAAGTAAAAAAGCCCGGTGCGAAAAAGGCTAAAGGCGATGAAGATTTTGATCTTGATGAGGATTTTAAAGATCTCGATCTCTTTAACGATGGAGCTGAGGAAGACGATGACGATGATTTTTAAAATCATTAGCAGCTATCTCAATAGTTGTTATCATTTAATGTGAATAGACAATTTACATCTTACTTTATAGAAGATCTTCTTACTATTAAAGAACAGGTGCTAAACTATAGCAAAAGGTTTAGCACCTTTTCTTTTTTAGAAAATCATAATTATAATTTTAGAAAATCTTATGATTGTGTTGCCGGGGCAGGTGTAGCCAGCCATTTCATTACAAGCGGAGGGGCCTATAATTTTGAAACTCTTGATTGGTTTATCGATAATAAACGTGATTGGATTTTTGGTCACGTATCGTACGATGTAAAAAACAAAATTGAAGAACTTAGTTCATCAAATTTTGACGGAGTTAAATTTCCTCAAATTCTATTTTTTGTACCGGAAATAGTTTTCATTTTTTCAACAACAAGTTTACAGATTGGAGTATTTCCTACACTCAATGCGGATAGCATTTTCACTGAAATTATCTCTACAGAAAATAAAAGAGAAGGAAATATAAATAGCCCAGCTTTTAATAGCAGGTTTACAAAAGAAGAATATATTAAAACAATAGAGAAATTAAAGGAGCATATTTTAAAAGGAGATTGCTACGAAATTAATTTTTGCCAGGAGTTTTATGCTTTGAATATTACAATAGAACCAGTAGAAATTTATAAAAGATTAAATGTGCTTTCTCCTAATCCTTTCGCAGCCTTTTATAAATGCGATGACAAATTTCTTATATGTGCCAGCCCGGAAAGGTTCTTAAAGAAAGATGGAAATGTACTTATTTCGCAGCCTATAAAAGGAACCGCGGGAAGGATTTTTGATGACGATGAAGCTGACAGCGCTCAAAAAACAAATCTTTATCAAAACCAAAAGGAGAGATCAGAAAATATAATGATCATAGATCTTGTAAGGAATGATCTTGCAAAAGTCTGTAAGGAGGGATCGGTAAAGGTTGAAGAATTTTTAGGCGTTTATACGTTCCCGCAAGTTCATCAATTGATATCGACTATTAGCGGAATTTTGAAAGATGCAACAACCTTTTCTCAAATTTTATGTGCTATGTTCCCAATGGGATCAATGACAGGTGCGCCGAAAAAAAAAGTTATGGAATTGATAGAAAAGTATGAAAGGACAGCCAGGGGACTTTTTTCAGGAACGGTTGGATACATTGATCCGGAAGGGAATTTTGACTTTAATGTAGTTATAAGGAGTCTTCAATACAATAGTTCTAACCATTACCTTTCCATAAGCGCGGGCTCAGCCATCACCTTTAACAGCATACCTCTAAATGAATATGACGAATGTCTGCTAAAAATAAGTGCCATGAAAAAAGCACTCGCGTAGATTACTTTCTTGTCTTAGCCGCCGCAGGTAAGCGCTGCTTTTTGTAAACAGGTCTTGTATCCTGGTTTACATCTCCTAACAATTGCTGTACACATTCATTCAGGATAAGATATTTATTTGATATAAAAAGATCCATTTTATCGTCAGGTAGCCTTAACTGGTAGGAAGCCCCGGTAGCAAGCGTGTTATCAAAACCCGGGTTATAATCATTAAAATCTTTCGGGGCAATCTCGAGGTTCTTTGCAATTATCGAAGCAATATATCTTCCGGAAATTGTTATTACATCGGACGTAGAATCTTGAATAATAGAAGATTTGTCATTTGAGCCATTTCCATTCTTTAGGCCGGTATAATCAAAATTAGTTCCTGGTAACGCGTTACCAGAATTTGAGGCCTCCATAATGTAATGAGTAGCTATGAACTTTTTTACGTGGTTCCTGGATTCTTCCGGAAGATAATATTGAAGATTCCAGAAATTACGGCTTCCACTTTTTCGAATGGCGCTATAGACCCGGCCAGGGCCGCCGTTATAAGCTGCAATCACCAATAGCCAGTCTTTTAAATCTTTATACAAACTCAAAAGATACCGGGCAGCTGCATTCGTGCTTTTATAGTAATCGGTTCGATCGTCTACATAGTGATTTACCTGCAAACCAAAGTCCCGCGCTGTATAATCCATAAATTGCCAGGGACCCCTGGCGCCGGCTACAGAAAGCGCATTGGATTTAAGATTACTTTCAATTACAGCCAGGTATTTTAATTCTTTGGGTAAGCCATATTGGGATAATATTCCATCAATGTAGTTGAAATATGAAAGCGAATTTGATTTCAATTGCAATAAATATTTTCCATGCATCTTAAGGTAATCCTGCATATAGTTTTCAGCATAGGGGTTTACCTGGGCTGAATAAGGAATTAATGGATTATAAGAATAGTTTGTGAACAAATTCTTAAACCCATATTTAGTTACCTGGCTTAGGTATTCAACTTTTCCTTTCACAGGCACGGTAGGCGATTTTATTACTTCTTCTATTTTTTTATCAATAGCCACGGTATTTTGATCGATGGTCGTGTCAATAATTGCCTGTTCTATCTTGTAGGCACCAGCCCCGGCGTTTTGCGGAAGCCAAAGACTTATCAAAATGACTAATGCTATTTGTAATAAAATCTTCATAGAAAGATTAGTACTGTTTGTAACCTCTTAAAAGCATATCTGATATACGTAGTAAAGTTAACTCATTGTGTTTATTTGCGATTACCTGGACCCCGAAAGGCATTCCATTAGAGTGTTTAAAAAGTGGTATAGAAATGGCTGGAGTGCCGGTAAGGTTAGCAAATACAGTGTAAATATCTGCGAGATATACGGCTATAGGGTCTTTCTCCATCTTTCCAGCTTCGAACGCAGTCGACGGAGTTGTAGGCATTATGATCGCATCATAGTTGTTAAAAATTTCTTGCGTTTTTTTAACGAGTAACTGCCTTATCTGCTGTGCTTTTGTAAAATAGGCGTCGAAATATCCTTCACTTAAAACAAAGGTGCCTAGCAGTATCCGTCGTTTTACTTCTTTGCCAAATCCTTTGCTTCTTGTCTTTTTGTAGAATTCAGTAAGATCCATTTCTTCGTCCCCATCACGGTATCCATATCTTACCCCATCATATCTCGACAGGTTACTCGAAGCTTCAGCAGTAGTAAGTACATAATAAGCTGGCACAATGAAGTCAATGAGATCAAACCCGGTTTCTTCAACTAAATGCCCGTCGTTTTTTAATTTGCTTGCTAGTGAATAAATACCTTGCTTTATTTCCAAATCAAGACTTTGGTGCTCTAGCGCATTACTTATAATCGCGATCTTGTAGGGTTGAGCATTTGTAGAAATTGAAAAGCTTTGTCGGCTTTTCTGAGTTACGGTGCTGTCAAAATTATCTTTTCCATTTATAACACCAAGTACTTCGGCGGCATCCTCAACATTATTTGCGAAAACTCCTATTTGATCGAAAGAAGAAGCATAGGCAATTAACCCGTGCCTTGATATGGTGCCATAAGAAGGCTTAATGCCGACGATTCCACAGAAATCGGCTGGCTGACGAACTGAGCCACCCGTGTCACTTCCAAGGCTAACCATACACAAGCCAGCCTGAACCGCAACTGCAGAGCCACCAGACGAGCCACCCGGCACCTTATCTTCATCAATCGCGTTTAATACCCTGCCATATATCGAGTTTTCATTAGTGCTTCCCATCGCAAATTCGTCGCAATTACAATTACCGATTATTATAGCATCTTCCTCAATCA